>NZ_VPBW01000080.1:0-2103 GCF_013418535.1 Acinetobacter sp. YH12137
GTACCAGCGTACGGCCCACAGAATGATGTCACGCTGAAAATGCCGGCCTTTGAATGGGTTCATGTGCAGCTCCATCAGCAAAAGGGGATGATAAGTTTATCACCACCGACTATTTGCAACAGTGCCACATTTTCTATCTTCGATGAGTTACGAGTTAGAATTCAAAGAAAAAACTCTGAAGAATTTTGACAAATTTAGTTGTAATAAGAGTGATTGTAAATAAATAATCTATTGTGCTTAAGCTAATTTCTTTTCTACATTTACAACTTTAAGTTAGCGAAGATCTGTTGAACTGAGTCCTGAAAATGTGAATAGGCTTGCTGCCATGATATTTGTTTGTCCCCGAACACCATAGGAACAACAAAATTATTAAACCTGGCTTTATAGAGTGGATTACGACTTAATTCATTTAAACCAAATAACAATTCAGCAATCGGGTCTTCAACCATAAGAGTATGCTGACGACCATAACGCTCAATATCAGTTTTTATAACTTTAGTAGCTAAGTGCCCTAAATAAACAAAATCTTGTGGTTTACCATAGGTAATTTTAAAGTAGTCATACACATGTCGAACTAATGATTCATCATCAGCTCTTTCAGCATTTCTAGCAAAGGCCGCTGTACGCCTTAAAATTGCTATCAGCTTCTCGATACTGGTACTGACAATTGTGACGGAGGGAAAAGCATCGACTGGCTTCCCTTTCTTAGCCAAGTCATACACAAACGAGGTGATACTTCTAGATTCAAAAGGCTCAAGTAAGTCTGTTTCAACTAATTCCAATTTAATGAATGGTCGTAAACAGGGAGCTTGGTTGAAATGCTGAGGATATCGAATTAATAATTCCATATAACGATATTCATCCCAGACAACTGGTTCCTCTTCAATTGTAAAGAAATCAGATTGAGAGATTTTGTCTTGTACTTGATGAAGCAATTGTTTACGTACAACTTTAGCTTTAGAGCGACTTAATGCAATATTTGGTTTTGGAACTATTTTAATGTCCACATCTTCAGACATCCGATTTAACTGAATATTTGCTTTAGCTAAAGAAGTTCCACCAGCAAAAACCAAGTCATGCGTTTCAAATTCTAGAGACTGTAATAGTCTCAATAACTCGACAACATAGTAATCTTTTTCAACAATAGAAGTTGCACCAATACCAAGTGCATCAGCGACATCTGCAAACACATTTTTTATATCAGGCATTAATTTGGCTACGACCTACAGACAATTGGCGTGTAAAACGACGCGGGGTTTTAATTTGAGTAAAGGCTGGAATCTGGGTGGATTGACCAGATAAATATTTTTCCGTAGCCTCTCCTAACGTAACCTGCACATCCAATCTTTTTAATGCCTCTAAGATCACTGCATCCGCGCCTTCTGGACAGGCTGGCATTACTTTGCCGGTAATTTGATTTTTTCTTGCTTTGGTATAAATACCATAACCAACTTTAATTAGCTCACCTTCTTGAACTAAGTTTCGCAGAACTCTTCCAATTTGGTCATAATTCGCAATGTCATTAAAATCATCACGCATAAAAACATAACGTTTTGAGCGTTTGATGCGCATTTGCATTTTCGCTTTAGTTGTCATCGCATCTCCCTTATACATCAGTTTTCACATACCTTTAAACTAGCAAAAATACGACATTTTGTCGAGCAAAAATACGACATTATACTAGATGAGACTGTAGATAAATTACTCAGGAAGACAACTTTGTCTGATCTGACAGTTCTTGGTTGAGTTGCAGAATTCTATTACTCTATTACATTAAACAGCTGTAGATAACTACTTATGATCCAGAATTGGTTATCAAGCACCCTGATTACATAATAATCATAAGTTATACAACTTACACAATTTATGTGTCAGGAACCTGTCCACTTATGTACCTCTAAACACGTACGTGTTTTTATGGCACTGTTGCAAAGTTAGCGATGAGGCAGCCTTTTGTCTTATTCAAAGGCCTTACGTTTCAAAAACTCTGCTTACCAGGCGCATTTCGCCCAGGGGATCACCATAATAAAATGCTGAGGCCTGGCCTTTGCGTAGTGCACGCATCACCTCAATACCTTTGATGGTGGCGTAAGCCGTCTTCAT
>NZ_VPBW01000081.1:0-2101 GCF_013418535.1 Acinetobacter sp. YH12137
TTCTGGCGCATATCCAGCAACAACATGAAGAGTTGGAGAAACAGAATAAACGTTCCCGTCTCAAGAAAAGTATGCCGAGTCGTAAAGCTCAGAAAGCTGTTATTGAACAAAGAAAGTTAAATCCTGTCCTTGACTCTCTGAGTTAAAAATAGGACATTTTAAATGGTTTATCGCATAGACATTTTAATTGGTGAATAACAAAACATGTAACTCCAAAATAGAAATGTCCGCTTTTTAAGAAATTGTGTGATTTTATTTGCATAGAAATCCAAGTTACTTACGATTCATCTAAGCTTAGAGGGCAATCTCATCTTAAATCTTTATTTTTTTACTAAAATAATAATATAATGCTTAGAACAACACCTATTATTCTATTTTAATATAAATATGGATTATTACTGTACACTACAGATCTTTCAAGATAATGAATGGTCAGATTGCGCGATCGTCGAGCTTACAGACAGCCATGAAGCTGGCTGGAGAGCATCGACCCGTACTTCCTATCTTTTCGAGTATGCAATCTCGCATATGGACGTGAGAGATGGACATGCGCTTTCGTATCAGTTTCCAGTCAATGTCCAAAATAACTTACAAAAGCAATGGCCAGCATTTTTGATGGATCTTTTGCCTCAAGGATACGGCCGTAAAGAACTGCTGAATCAATTAGATTTTTCCGAAAATATGCAGGAACAGGCAGACTGGTTTTTGCTAAAAGCAGGAGCAGGTAATCCCATTGGCAACCTCCGAGTGAAAGAAGCTTTTGAATGGCTGCAGGCGCATTTCCCGGTGCAAGAGAATGTGGGTTTTAGCCTAAGCGAAATCATTGAAAGAAAAGAAAAATTTATAGAATCGCTGGCCTCCTATGGATTATTTGTTGCAGGTTCTTCTGGCGTTCAGGGTGAATGGCCAAAACTATTACTAACCCAAGGCCATGATGGGTTATTTTATCTGGATCATACCCTTTCAGATGAAATGGCAGCCAAACACTGGCTGGTTAAATTCAGCCGTGGCAATGATCAAAGTCTGGAAAGCATCCTGCAGCATGAAGCACTTTATATGAAGATTGCCCAGTATCTGGATTTAAGGGTTTATGCTGAGCTGGAATTGCATGGCAAAACCCTGTTTATTCCAAGATTTGACCGGAAAATTGTAGATAACAAAGTAGACAGAATTGCACAGGAAAGCCTTGCTTCGTTGAGCAATAAAGCAGGCTTTGGGGTAAGAATGACCCATAATCAGGTATGTGCTTTACTGATGGAATGCTGTACAGATCCTAAACCGGAAATTTTCGAATATTTGAAACGGGATTTAGCCAATGTGGCTTTAGGCAATAAAGATAATCATACCCGCAATACAGCGATTCAACGTTTTAATGATGGAACCATCCGACTCTCTCCCCTGTTTGATTTCGCTCCAATGTGGTTACATCCGGATGGTATTGCACGAACTACCCGCTGGGAAAAAGATGATCATGGCGGCATGCCAATATGGCGCTCGGTGATTGAGCAGATTACAGAACAAACGGGCATTGAACATCAAGAAATCCAGTCAGAATTTGTCAAGCAATTGCCTCTTTATCAAGGATTAATGGCTGAAATGCACAGACTGCAGATCTCTGAGGAAATTTTGCAGAATAGTCAGTACCGGATTGAAAATATATGCCAGCAGATTCAGGAGCTAGCCCATGGATAAGCGCTATAAACCGATGACCGCGATTGAGCAGATGAAAAAACGTCATGAAGTATTAGAGATGATTAATCACAATCCTGACTGGCCATTTTATAAAGTTGCGCGTTATATCCGTACTGAGCTGCATCTGACCTTAAATGAAATGGCTAAAATCACAAAAATAGCACCTCAGACTTTGCAGAAAATGGAACAACCCGATAGTAATCCGACTCTGGAATCAATGATGAAACTCTTGAATACCTTTGGTCTAAAGATTATGATTCAATCCAAGTAAAAAAATATAATCGTGGATTCAAATCCCAAGTGCAACACATTTGTAGTTAGTTGAAAAAGTTAGGTGTATTCATAGAATCATTAGACTTTTTCAACTCGCAATTGGAAAGCACACAATGAAGAAATACACCCAACTTTC
>NZ_VPBW01000082.1:0-2021 GCF_013418535.1 Acinetobacter sp. YH12137
TTATAATCAGCGAAGAATTCAAAAAGGCTTGGATTTTAAGACACCAAATCAAATGGCAGAAGACTTTTATCGGTTAGCTGCCTAGAATCTCCCAAGTGAAAGTCTCCTGCTAATTCAGCACACATCACTGTTGATAAATTTTCTAAACAAAAAGGATCAAACTAATCTATAAGCTTTGTGGGTTAGAAAAAAAATAACTCACTTTGCATTGATCATATTTAAATTCTTGTTTTATCCATAGCACTAACCTATTAATTTTAAAAAATAATAGGTACTGGCTAAATAGCAAATCGATACATATCTTTTTCATAGAGGAAATATGATTTTAGTAAGTTCTTGTCTGGCTGGCTTAAAGGTACGTTATAACGGGACGCATAGCTTAAACGAAAAAATCGAAAAATTAGTCAAAGATGGAAAAGCTACTATGGTATGTCCAGAGATTCTTGGCGGTTTATCAACACCACGCGAACCTGCCGAGATTTCGGGAGGTAATGGCGATGATGTCTTAGATGGAAAAGCCTGTGTAATTGAAAAATCAGGAAAGGATGTGACTTCAATCTATATTGAAGGGGCATATAGAACTTTAAAAAAAGTTCAATTATTAAAAGCTACTCTGGTAGTGCTTAAAGAAAATAGCCCTTCATGTGGTAGTTCAATGATTTACGATGGTCAATTTAATGGGAATAAGATCTATGGCAATGGAGTTACCTCCGCTTTGCTTAAACGTCATAATATAAAAGTCATTTCAGAAGAAACTTTTTGGCAACTTTTACCCTAGTTCCTCCGCTTTTATTTAAAATCTTCATGCAACTCCAACCACGCCCCCCTTTGCAATATCAAGTCTCTTCGGTATTTAGAGATATAGTGAGGTAATAATCTAAGAAGCATATCCATTACTTCCACATCAGTTAAAAAGTAGTGGTTCAATTTTATGCTGTAATTCTTTAACAATTTTAGCAAGCTGATCATGTAAAACTAACCAACATTGCTCATGACCTTGCCCAATATATTCATCTATTATGAGTTGCAAAATGTCTTGATCTATCTGACTTAAGAATTCTAAAAACCATGTCGCAGCAACATCCTTGGCAACTATTGTTTTATGATCTAATGTATAAGCTATACGGCATAGCGCTAAAATTTGATTACATTCATCCTGATCGTCTTTCCAATGAGCAATAATTTGTGGATAAGTTTTTTGCATGGCAAATATTAATTGTTCATAGCTAATTGGATTTAACCAATCGCAAATATCAGGTCCAAAGATAGTAATGTTATGTAATTGGGCAGTTTTAAGTAAAATACTAATATCTGGATCAGATTGACTATAAAGTAATTCACCTTTGAGTAATTCTTCTCTCAACCACTCGCCATATTGTAGCTGATATGTATATGGATGATTTTTATTGGTAATACTCCCTTTTTCTAATATCGTAATTTCTAAGGCACGCGCTGTAGCATGACCAATCGGAACAGATATATTTAGAAAATTCTGCGCTAATTGTTTTCTTTCCTGATCGGTAATTTCACGTTCAATAATAACTAAAATATCAAGATCACTTTTATGTTTTAAACCACCATCAACATACGAACCATATAAATAAATAGCATAAAGCTTATCTTTAAAATTTTTTTGTAAAAGCTGTTTTACACTTTCAACTTGGCGACACTCTTCATCATTTAAGCTTTGCATATGATTTTTAATTTAAAAAAATAAGTAATGAATTCATAGAGCATTATACAGAATAAGTGTAAATAATTTAATCAATTAGTAAATAACATACTATTTTTACAATATATTTACTTTCAATATAGAGTTTAATACATAAAACTCTATCAATCAAAAAAAGCTTGAAACAACATCTGAATAGTAAGAGTCATTTCCTCCTCACTTAGAGATGGATCCGGAAATTTGAACAACTCCTATAAGTGATACTCTGCTCCTCAAATGATGTTATAAACATCAATATATGGAGTATTTTATGGCACGTAGACCAAGAAGAAATCATTCAAACGACTTT
>NZ_VPBW01000083.1:0-1852 GCF_013418535.1 Acinetobacter sp. YH12137
GAGTGGGAGTGACGGGCACTGGCTGGCAATGTCTAGCAACGGCAGGCATTTCGGCTGAGGGTAAAAGAACTTTCCGCTAAGCGATAGACTGTATGTAAACACAGTATTGCAAGGACGCGGAACATGCCTCATGTGGCGGCCAGGACGGCCAGCCGGGATCGGGATACTGGTCGTTACCAGAGCCACCGACCCGAGCAAACCCTTCTCTATCAGATCGTTGACGAGTATTACCCGGCATTCGCTGCGCTTATGGCAGAGCAGGGAAAGGAATTGCCGGGCTATGTGCAACGGGAATTTGAAGAATTTCTCCAATGCGGGCGGCTGGAGCATGGCTTTCTACGGGTTCGCTGCGAGTCTTGCCACGCCGAGCACCTGGTCGCTTTCAGCTGTAAGCGTCGCGGTTTCTGCCCGAGCTGTGGGGCGCGGCGGATGGCCGAAAGTGCCGCCTTGCTGGTTGATGAAGTACTGCCTGAACAACCCATGCGTCAGTGGGTGTTGAGCTTCCCGTTTCAGCTGCGTTTCCTGTTTGCCAGCCGGCCCGAGATCATGGGGTGGGTGCTGGGCATCGTTTACCGCGTCATTGCCACGCACCTGGTCAAGAAAGCGGGCCATACCCACCAAGTGGCCAAGACGGGCGCGGTCACCCTGATCCAGCGTTCTGGATCGGCGCTCAATCTGAATGTTCACTTCCACATGCTGTTTCTCGACGGTGTGTATGTCGAGCAATCCCACGGCTCAGCGCGTTTCCGCTGGGTCAAGGCGCCGACCAGCCCAGAGCTCACCCAGCTGACGCACACCATCGCCCACCGGGTGGGTCGCTATCTGGAACGGCAAGGCCTGCTGGAACGGGATGTCGAAAACAGCTATCTGGCCTCGGATGCGGTGGATGACGACCCGATGACACCCCTGCTGGGGCACTCGATCACTTACCGTATCGCTGTCGGTTCACAGGCGGGGCGAAAGGTGTTCACTTTGCAAACTCTGCCGACCAGTGGTGATCCGTTCGGTGACGGGATTGGCAAGGTAGCCGGGTCCAGCCTGCACGCCGGCGTGGCGGCCAGGGCCGATGAACGCAAGAAGCTCGAACGGCTGTGCCGGTACATCAGCCGCCCGGCGGTATCCGAGAAGCGGCTGTCGTTAACACGAGGCGGCAACGTGCGCTACCAGCTCAAGACGCCGTACCGGGACGGCACCACGCACGTCATTTTCGAACCATTGGATTTCATTGCAAGGCTGGCCGCCCTGGTACCGAAGCCCAGAGTCAACCTAACCCGCTTCCACGGGGTGTTCGCACCCAACAGTCGGCACCGGGCGTTGGTCACGCCGGCAAAACGGGGCAGGGGCAACAAGGTCAGGGTGGCTGATGAACCGGCAACACCAGCACAACGGCGAGCGTCGATGACATGGGCGCAACGGCTCAAGCGTGTTTTCAATATCGACATCGAGACCTGCAGCGGCTGCGGCGGCGCCATGAAAGTCATCGCCTGCATTGAAGACCCTATAGTGATCAAGCAGATCCTTGATCACCTGAAGCACAAAGCCGAAACCAGCGGGACCAGGGCGTTACCCGAAAGCCGGGCGCCACCGGCTGAGCTGCTCCTGGGTCTGTTTGACTGACGAGCCTGAAGGCCAACGATACCAATCAAAATGCTGCGTTCACAGCGCCGCGGCAGGGATCCGCCGTGCTGGTTGTCGGAAAAGGAGCCGCTAGTGGGAAAGAGGAGGGTAAATTTTCAGCGTTGCTGGCTCCCCGTCAGCCGGATTGGGTTGCATCGCAGGGGTGTCGAAAGAGTCAACTGCGGTCCAAAGCTGTTGGACTTGGGTGAAAAGGGCGTTTATTCTTCCTATACGT
>NZ_VPBW01000084.1:0-1658 GCF_013418535.1 Acinetobacter sp. YH12137
TACCAGCGTACGGCCCACAGAATGATGTCACGCTGAAAATGCCGGCCTTTGAATGGGTTCATGTGCAGCTCCATCAGCAAAAGGGGATGATAAGTTTATCACCACCGACTATTTGCAACAGTGCCGATAAAAATATATCATCATGAACAATAAAACTGTCTGCTTACATAAACAGTAATACAAGGGGTGTTATGAGCCATATTCAACGGGAAACGTCTTGCTCGAGGCCGCGATTAAATTCCAACCTGGATGCTGATTTATATGGGTATAGATGGGCTCGCGATAATGTCGGGCAATCAGGTGCGACAATCTATCGATTGTATGGGAAGCCCGATGCGCCAGAGTTGTTTCTGAAACATGGCAAAGGTAGCGTTGCCAATGATGTTACAGATGAGATGGTCAGACTAAACTGGCTGACGGCATTTATGCCTCTTCCGACCATCAAGCATTTTATCCGTACTCCTGATGATGCATGGTTACTCACCACTGCGATCCCCGGGAAAACAGCATTCCAGGTATTAGAAGAATATCCTGATTCAGGTGAAAATATTGTTGATGCGCTGGCAGCGTTCCTGCGCCGGTTGCATTCGATTCCTGTTTGTAATTGTCCTTTTAACAGCGATCGCGCATTTCGTCTCGCTCAGGCGCAATCACGAATGAATAACGGTTTGGTTGATGCGAGTGATTTTGATGACGAGCGTAATGGCTGGCCTGTTGAACAAGTCTGGAAAGAAATGCATAAGCTTTTGCCATTCTCACCGGATTCAGTCGTCACTCATGGTGATTTCTCACTTGATAACCTTATTTTTGACGAGGGGAAATTAATAGGTTGTATTGATGTTGGACGAGTCGGAATCGCAGACCGATACCAGGATCTTGCCATCCTATGGAACTGCCTCGGTGAGTTTTCTCCTTCATTACAGAAACGGCTTTTTCAAAAATATGGTATTGATAATCCTGATATGAATAAATTGCAGTTTCATTTGATGCTCGATGAGTTTTTCTAATCAGAATTGGTTAATTGGTTGTAACACTGGCAGAGCATTACGCTGACTTGACGGGACGGCGCTTCCCTACCCTCATGGCCGCCTCCCAGGAATCGACCCAGGTGCTTATCGTGGACATAATCCTTTACTCATAAATTTATCTTATTCCATTATTGTACCTGTCACGCAAAACTTGCAGAAAAGCCATAAACGCAGGAGAATCCTGTCGGCGGTGAGGATAATAAATATGGTAGCCGTCAAAATATGGACACCACTCGGTCAGAACAGCAATCAGCTTGCCGCTTTTGATATATCCATCTGCAACATACTCGGGAATATAGGCAATCCCCAGCCCGTCTAATGCTGCATCGAGCTGATGAATCGTGCTGTTCGCAATATATTGCCCTTTGACTTTCAGACTGAATTTCTGAGCATCTTTCTCGAATTCCCAGGCGTACAATCCACTCGTATCAGAATAGCGGACGTTAATGCAGTTGTGGTTCAAAAGATCCTGCGGCTTCCTGGGCTTAGCATAACGCTTAAAATGGCACTGTTGCAAAGTTAGCGATGAGGCAGCCTTTTGTCTTATTCAAAGGCCTTACATTTCAAAAACTCTGCTTACCAGGCGCATTTCGCCCAGGGGATCACCATAATAAAATGCTGAGGCCTGGC
>NZ_VPBW01000085.1:0-1573 GCF_013418535.1 Acinetobacter sp. YH12137
GTAAATTTTCAGCGTTGCTGGCTCCCCGTCAGCCGGATTGGGTTGCATCGCAGGGGTGTCGAAAGAGTCAACTGCGGTCCAAAGCTGTTGGACTTGGGTGAAAAGGGCGTTTATTCTTCCTATACGTAAATTGTATTTGTTTTAGAAAAAGTTTTTGATCATTTGCTTCTTGCTGTGTAAAAGGTTTGTATGCTTGAATTTCTTCAATGATTTCTTTCATTTTTTATTGTCACTTTCCTGTCGTCATCTACTTATCAGCTAAATACCCTTCAGGCATTGGAATCAATTTTTCTGATTCCCGACTGAGGCTCTCCTCTGCTTTCCACCCGGCGATTTTATTTTCCGTTGCTTCGATCACCCCATCAAAAAGAGAATCACTTAATATTAGACGTAGTGGTGGTTCAGGCAATGCCGCAAGTTTTAAGATTGTCTTTGCTGCTAATATAGGGTCACTATCTGTCGCCTGACCCTCCTGTTCTTTTGCGAAGGCATCCATTTGTTGATGCAGTTCTTGATAATCCGGCAAGCGTTTACTATTATGCAGTTTCTTGTAAAGATCTGTCCAATAACCTCCTGGTTCAACAATAGTCACATGAACACCAAAAGGAGCCAGTTCCTGTGCTAAAGCTTCCGTCAATCCTTCTACCGCAAATTTACTAGCACTGTATAGACCTGAAGTCATCCAAGACATGATGCCCCCGATACTACTCATTTGGATAAAACGACCTGATTTGTCTCGCAAAAAAGGAGAAACCGCTTGAGCCGTCCAAAGAGAACCGAAAAAGTTTACATTCATTATCTGACGCGCCTCTTCTTCTGTTGTCTCCTCAATCATTCCTCCAAGCATCATTCCCGCATTACTCAAAGCAATATCGATGCCATTAAATTTTTCTGCTCCCTTAGCAGCAGCGGCTACTACCATGTCTCGTTCTTCAATATCGCCTAAACAGATCAGCAAAGAAGATCCATATTCTGTTTTTAACCTGCTGAGTTTTCCTTCTGTTCTAGAAAAAGAAATGACTTGGTCGCCATTTTCTAATACTAATTTTACTGTCTCAAAACCAATTCCTTTACTTCCACCAGTAATAAACCACGTTCTAGTCATCTGTCCACGCTCCTTTTTTCCTAATTACTCTCAATATGATTATAACAAATTAAAAGGCCAACAACAACTATAGTATCTAATATGCTGATTGTCAGTTATAAAATACTAAGAGTCATTTTATTCAAAAAAAGTTGTGGCAAAAAACTTGCCACAACTTTTTTATTTTGCACGAATCGGGAGCCATATTTGGAACTGTGCATTCTGAGGATTAGCATCTAAATATAATTCGATATCTGGCAATTCAGCATATTCAAAACCTGAAGTTGGTAACCATTCAGTAAAAATCTGCTGTTGCAATTCTTGAATTGCTCCTGGTATAGGACCCGTTCCTGAGAATACCGCCATCCAGCTTTGCGTGATAAAAGCCAGCAATAAAAACCCGCACATATCAGCGCCCATTCCAAGCAGCAACACACCGCGGTCACCCAGTCGCTTTGAAAGAGTGCCGGTTAAAACAGCTTGTACGAA
>NZ_VPBW01000086.1:0-1478 GCF_013418535.1 Acinetobacter sp. YH12137
TTATAATCAGCGAAGAATTCAAAAAGGCTTGGATTTTAAGACACCAAATCAAATGGCAGAAGACTTTTATCGGTTAGCTGCCTAGAATCTCCCAAGTGAAAGTCTCCTGCTAATTCAGCACACATCAGGAATAGTGGCATTTGGGTGAATGCGATTGTACCAAATCTGGAAAAGATGATGGAGCTTGATTTTGAGTTAGAAGTACTCAAATCTATGTAGTAATTTAAAATTTAAAGATCCTTCTATTTAGGATCTTTAAATTTATATATTGAGGTTTTAAAAATAATAAAAAATATCTTTACGGAAAAAGAGAATTTTATTGAAAATAAATTAGCAGTCGTTGATTATTTAAAAATATAGATCTGATGTTTAGTTTCAATTTGATATCAAATAAGGAAAATAAATTATGAAATAGTAAATTAAAACCTATGAAATGACTTAAAAAGACATTAAGTTCAGAAGCTTAAATTTTGGAATGGCAATATATTACATAGAAAAATTTTTTATAAACAAAGATTATTTTATGATTTCAAAGAAATAATCTATTAATTTTTTAAATAAAATTTTTTAAGTAATTGATAATTAAAAATATATTGATTGATAATTAAGGTTTAATTTATAGTTTTACTCTCTTATATTGTGTTTTACTTTAGTTTAAATATTCAAGATTATGTAATATTTTGTTATTTGGTTTTATGCTTATGTAGTGTATAAATAATATACAACTCTCCATGAGGGTAAAACACATGACTAAAGCAGAATTAGCTGTCTCCGCATTGGTCGTATTCCTTATTACCTTGATGGTTTATGGAGTAGGACAATCATTGAGTTATTAAAATAACTTTTTTCTAATGATTCCCGTATGTAAATAAAGCCCTTCGTGGGCTTTATTTTGTTTTTAGTCTGAGTCACTCTTCTGATTTTCAGAATATTCTAGTGCAGCTTTTTGTGCTTCTGCGGCGGCTTTAGCTTCCAAAGGAATAGCATCTGCTGCAATAGTAGAAGTACCATAAAGGCCTATCATAATGAGTATTAGAATTTTCGAAAACTGTTTCATATGAAATCCTCTAATTTTCTAAAACTTGATTTCAGTGTAGGGGATAAAACTCTCTGGGCATGTATGAGCGGTGTCTGCTTATGTAAGATATTCGGGCTTAGCGTGAAAACCCTTTCACCTTATGTAAGAACAATTATCTTATGAATTATTTTGTAGAATTAATTAAAGAAATGTTTTAGAAATTGAAAACATTAAATGTTCTTAAATTTATAACTTGGAAGATATAAATTTTATAACCTTAGAATTTAATTCCTTTAAAGAAAATATTACCATTTATTGAATAAAATAATATGGATAGGACTTACGCATTGACGGATTCAAAAAAGTATTAAAATACTTTATAAAGTATCTGTGATCAGACGAATTAAACATGCTTCTACAGCAACTTGTACATTACCCATTTATATGGGCTTTCTCATGA
>NZ_VPBW01000087.1:0-1409 GCF_013418535.1 Acinetobacter sp. YH12137
TGTTAGAAACCATTTAAAGTGTCTATATTCTCACCAATAAAAATGTCTAGTTTATGATGGTTTTTACCATCATGGACTGGATATAAATTAGAGATGTTGATCACTATGTCTGACAAGGAAATTCAACGTCTTGCAGTTCTGCAAGACGTTCGAGATCATCGTATTACCCAGGTCCGTGCTGCTGAAATCCTGAATCTTTCCACTCGTCAAATTACCCGGTTATTGCAGAAACTCAATCAAGACGGTGTTTCAGGTCTGGCACATGCCAGTCGTGGTCAACCTGGCCATCATCGCCATGATGAGTTATTAAAATCAAAATGTCTTTCCATTATTTCTGAACATCTGCTGGGCTTTGGACCTACCTTGGCGCATGAGAAGCTCAGCAGCATATTTGACCTGAATATCCCGGTAGAAACGGTTCGGCGCTGGATGATGGCCAATGACCTCTGGATTCCGCGATCCAAGCGCCTTAAACGTCCATATCAGCCACGTTATAACCGGGATTGCTTCGGTGAGCTGATCCAGATTGATGGCTCATATCATGACTGGTTCGAAGGACGCGCTGCTAAGTGCTGTTTATTGGTGTATATCGATGATGCCACTGGAAAGCTGTTGCATCTACGCTTCTGTGAGGCGGAAACCACCTTCGACTATATGCTTTCAACCCGAGCCTACATTGAACAATACGGCAAACCTCTGGCCTTTTATAGCGACAAACATTCGGTATTCAGAGTTAATCAGAAATCCAGGAAAGACAGCCAGATCACGCAATTTGGGCGGATTCTGAACGAGTTAAATATTGATATTATCTTTGCCAACTCACCACAGGCTAAAGGTCGCGTAGAACGCGCGAATAGAACCCTTCAAGACCGTTTGATCAAGGAGATGCGTCTGGAAGGCATCAGTTCAATTGCCGAAGCCAATGCATGGCTACCCTGCTTCATTGAGCACTTCAATCAGAAGTTTGCCAAGTGTGCGAGAAACTCGAAGAATTTACATCGATCTTTAACGGAATCTGATGCTGAGCTGGAGGATATATTCACTTGGCAGGAACCGCGTAAGGTCACGAAGAACCTAACCATCACCTATGACAAGTGTATTTATCTGCTTGAACCGACAGAGCTGAATCATAAGCTTGTTGGGCAATACATTTCATTTCTGGAGTACCCGGATGGCACTGTGGCCCTCATGCATGAAGGACGGAAGATCAACTATAGCGTCTTCAATAAACTGGCTGGACTACAGCAGAATGAAGTGGTTGAGAATAAAAGATTAGGCTCAGTTCTGGCGCATATCCAGCAACAACATGAAGAGTTGGAGAAACAGAATAAACGTTCCCGTCTCAAGAAAAGTATGCCGAGTCGTAAAGCTCAGAAAGCTGTTATTGAACAAAGAAAGTTAAATCCTGT
>NZ_VPBW01000088.1:0-1320 GCF_013418535.1 Acinetobacter sp. YH12137
GAGACTGTAAATTAAATTGTGTAATTGCCTGAATTTGCTATGTTCATATTCACAACGGAGTCAGGCAACATGATGAACGAACAAAAACTAAAAGACCTTGCAGCAGAATTTGCTAAAGGAATCAAAACAGAAGACGATCTCAATCAATTCACCCGATTGTTGACTAAACTCACTGTTGAAACGGCTCTCAATGCCGAACTTACCGAACATCTCGGACATGAAAAGAATGCTCGTAAGAACGGTTCAAATGCTCGTAACGGTTATTCCAGTAAGACCGTGCTGAGCGATGATGGTGAGATTGAGATCACCACACCACGAGATCGTGATGGCACATTTGAGCCACAGCTAATTAAAAAGAATCAGACTCGTATCACGCAAATGGATAGCCAAATTCTATCCCTTTATGCCAAAGGCATGACTACCCGTGAAATCGTGGCTACTTTCAAAGAAATGTACGATGCTGATGTATCGCCAACGCTTATTTCCAAGGTGACTGATGCTGTTAAGGAGCAAGTCGCTGAATGGCAAAACCGTCCGCTGGATGCACTCTATCCCATCGTCTATATGGACTGTATTGTAGTTAAAGTCCGTCATAATGGCAGTGTTATCAACAAGGCTGTATTCCTTGCCTTAGGCATTAATCTTGATGGACAGAAAGAACTGCTCGGCATGTGGATGGCTGAGAATGAAGGTGCAAAGTTCTGGCTGAATGTCCTGACTGAGCTTAAAAACCGAGGGTTGCAGGATATTCTGATCGCCTGTGTGGATGGACTAAAAGGCTTTCCTGATGCCATTAACAGCGTATACCCGCAAACCCATATCCAGCTGTGCATTATCCATATGCTGCGTAACAGCTTGAAATACGTATCATGGAAAGATTACAAGGCCGTCACTCAGGATTTAAAAGCCGTTTATCAGTCACCTACTGAAGAGGCAGCCTTGATGGCCTTGGATCAATTCGCCCAAACATGGGATGACAAGTACCCACAGATCAGCAAAAGCTGGCGTACACACTGGGAGAATCTAA
The DNA here is from genome assembly GCF_013418535.1 of Acinetobacter sp. YH12137. Lineage (NCBI taxonomy): Bacteria > Pseudomonadati > Pseudomonadota > Gammaproteobacteria > Moraxellales > Moraxellaceae > Acinetobacter > Acinetobacter sp. YH12137. Next base: position 1,028 of record NZ_VPBW01000088.1, read on the forward strand.
ATACCTTCTTTGCTTATCCAGCCGAGATACGCAAAGCCATCTATACCACCAATGCGATCGAATCATTAAACAGCGTAATACGTCAGGCGATCAAAAAGCGTAAAGTCTTTCCAACGGATGATTCTGTACGTAAAGTGATTTACCTGGCAATTGATGCAGCGTCTAAAAAGTGGAATATGCCTATTCGCGACTGGCGTTTAGCCATGAGCCGCTTTATTATTGAATTCGGTGACCGCTTAAGCAATCACCTTTAAATTGATGAAAAGCAATTACACAAAATTATTTACAGGCTC
>NZ_VPBW01000089.1:0-1311 GCF_013418535.1 Acinetobacter sp. YH12137
TGTCCCGTCCTGAAATAAGTTTACACCTTAAGAGACTTATTTTATGGAACATGCACAAGAACAACGAGTTAAACGCACACAACGTGATTATAGCTTCGCCTTTAAAATGATGGTTGTACATGAAGTAGAAAAAGGGCAAATTACTTATAAACAAGCTCAGGCAAAATATGGTATTCAAGGAAGATCAACTGTGCTGGTATGGTTACGCAAGCACGGACAACAGGACTGGACTTCGAATATGCCGACTTCTTCTAAACGCCAATTAACCCCCCAACAACGAATCCGCCAATTAGAAAAGCAGTTAGCCGCAGAAAAGCTTAAAACTGAATTTATTCAGGATGTGATTTATCACATTGATAAAGAATGTGGGACTGATCTTGGAAAAAAGTATACCGAGCACGTTTCAAAGATTGGCAAAGCCAAAGAAGACTAAGCGTTTCACGTTATTGTCAGTGGTTGGGAATCACCCGACAAGCTTATTATCAAGCAGAAAAACGTGCTCAAATGACTGCACAAGCAACTGAACAAATACTTGAGTTGGTTATGGAATATCGTTGTCTCATGCCAAGTATCGGAACACGTAAGCTGTATTGGCTTATTAAAGGCAAATTGTTGCAGCGTGGTTTAAAGTGTGGACGGGATCAGTTATTTAAAATATTGAAAGAGCATAATTTATTGATTCGCCCCAAGCATCGCTATACAAAAACTACGGATAGCAAGCATTGGATGAAGAAGCATCCAAATTTATTAAAGGATTATTCAGCAGTGCAAGCCAACGAAGTCTTTGTTAGTGATATTACTTATGTTGAGAGTGCTGAAGGCGTACATTATTTATCCTTAGTGACAGATGCTTATACCCGTCAGATTAAAGGTTATAAGTTATCGAATGATATGCGTGCGGAGAATGTTGTGCAGGCTCTACATATGGCGATGCAGCATGTGACGGATCGAGCGACAAGGATGATTCATCATTCAGACAGAGGCTCTCAGTATTGCTCTGAACTATATCAATCGGCATTACGCCATTATGGGGTATGTCCTTCTATGACAGATGGAGGAGACTGTTACCAGAATGCATTAGCAGAGCGGATTAATGGAATATTAAAGCAGGAGTTTTTAATTACACGATGTCAAACCATGAAGGAGTTAGATCACTTAATTGCGGAATCTATTATGATTTATAATTGCTATAGACCACATTTAAGTTTAAATATGAACACCCCGAATCAGACGTATGAGCAAACTAAAACCGAGCTAATTGCTTAACTCGGTTTGAAGTGGAATACTGTCAATCTATTTCAGGACAAGACA
>NZ_VPBW01000008.1:0-123038 GCF_013418535.1 Acinetobacter sp. YH12137
TTGCTATAGACCACATTTAAGTTTAAATATGAACACCCCGAATCAGACGTATGAGCAAACTAAAACCGAGCTAATTGCTTAACTCGGTTTGAAGTGGAATACTGTCAATCTATTTCAGGACAAGACACCTTAGAGCCATTCGCGGGTATCATCTGCGACCGGTGTACCTTGAGTCACATGCATGATCATGGCATGGGCAATACTGCCTTTAAATGGAATTTCCGGCAGCTGATCAAATTTAAAGAATTTCGCATCGCTAATTTCTTCTTCCTGCAATTGCAGCTCACCGCCAGCATATTCTGCTTTGAAGGCAATCATCAAATTACTCGGGAAGGGCCACGGCTGACTGGCCAGATACTGGATATTTTTCACTTTCAAGCCGACTTCTTCCAGCGTCTCGCGACGTACCGCTTCTTCAAGCGTTTCCCCAACTTCGACAAATCCGGCAATCAGACCATACATCTGGCTTTTGGTATTACGTGCATTTTTAGCCAGCAAAATTTCATCTTCACCGCGGGTAATCACAGTAATCACACAAGGTTGCACCCTTGGATACTGACGATAATGGCAAGCTGGGCAAACCATGGCATATTCAACAGCATGGGCTTCAGTCGGGGTGCCACAGTGGCTACAGAACTTGTGATTCCGGCGCCATTCCAGTAGTTGCACAGCACGGCTGGCCTGTTCAAATTGCTGAACATTCCAGAACTGTAATAATTGACGGATTGGAACCAGTTGCAAGCCTTCAGGAATTGGCTCATCTGGAAGAAGATCACGGGCAATCACCTGATCACCCGGATTCAGCAGCAAATCGCTTGCCAGAGCTTCAACTTGAGGCAGTTGAAAGTGTTGATCGACCAGCAGCTGTTGCTGCTGGAAAATATAAGCAAGTGATAATTTTTTAGACATTAGGCAACGATTTTCAGTTTCTCACTACTGTCTAATGCTACCTTAAACATGGACTGTAATACAGGCTGTTTGTTCTTTAAGTTGTCGATCATCATGTCGGCACTAGCCAATGCATCCAGCGCATGATGAATTTCTGCCGGTGTTAATGCAACCGACTGTTCAATACGGTTTTTGATAAACAGGGCAGTTGTATTGAATGCAGCTTTCACATGTTCAGCATTCAGGAACAGCATAGCACCGCCAATTTCACAGAACTGGATTGGTACAGGTTCGAGTTTGGTCAGATCTTGATCCTGCAGATAATCAGTCAGAATCTGGCTAGATAGTTCAATCAGTGCCTTGGTTTCATTCAACAAAGCGTTATGTGCTTCGTCCAGACGATCCAGCGAGATATTCATGTTATTCACACGTAGCTGCAAGCGGCTCGAAGTATGATGGCGCTCCAATACACCAATCGAGTTCATCGCGGATAGAATTACATTCATCAATTGTTGGGCAAAAGACTCATCTTTCAGAATATCTGCCTGGCTGAGTGAAGCTGCCTGACGGTTTAAGTCATGATAGGCTTCATTCAGATTCAGAACCTTGAAGATATTGGCCAAGCTATTCAGCTGAGTCTGGAGTTCCTGAGTTTTTTCAGGTGTCATGTGCTGATAGTTATATTCGATATCATTGCGGATCTGGGTCATTTCCGCAGTCACCAGTTCGCTAATGGTATGCATGGTTTCGAAGTCCGGACCATATAGGTGACGGCTGAACACCTGAAGTTGCATATCTGTCAGTAGATCATCACCAATATTCAGCTGGCTACGGATTTGCTGTGCAGTTGCATCTTCCTGACTAATACATAAGCTCAATACATTTGCCAGATCAGACAGAGAGGCTTTGAAGCTGTCGGCTGAACTAAAGTACTGCGCCATGTTGCGTTCAATACTGATTAAAGTACGTAAACGTGGTTCATTGATGAGCAGGTGATCAATATTATCAAAAGCAACATGCACCAGATGCCAGTATTGCTTGCTTGGATGATTTGCTGAAAGGCCTGCCAGATAAGTACCGACCAGTTTGATCGCTTGCAGGTCCATCTCGCTTTCTTCCTGTTTCAGCAGTTTGTTAAGAGACAGCTTGTACAGGCGTTGCACATATTTGGATTTTTCCAGACCTGGTACTTGGGGTAACTGGAAGTCAGGGGTAATCAGGTCAAGCAAAGGTTCAATATGCTGACCTTCAGTGGTTAATGGTTTACCAAGCGCTAGTTCCAGACGGTTCAGGGTATCGAGCAGGAACTGTGGAATTTTCACTTCACGCAAGCAGATAAATTCGATATAGCGTTTCAGCATGGTGGTGCCTTCACTCAATGCGATCACATCCTGAGTGTTGACCTGCGCCGGATTCCCCATAATCTTGCGCATCAGTTCTGCTGAATATTGTGCAATTTGTGCCAGATTCGGCATATCAATCAGTGCCAGTACCTGTGCACATTGTTCGAACTGATTTAATGCATCGTCAATGCCAAAAGGTAAAGTCTGATCTTCTACCAAGGTGCTTACTGCTGATTCGACTAACTTGATCGAGTTATCAACCTCATTTTTTATTATCAGTAAAGCTGTTGGATCAAAATGTATAGAGGTTTGGTAAGACATGGATCTGCACCTTTCCTTGAGTATTATCTATATATGAGCCCCGCTTTATCGGACGGGGCCTCTTTGGAATTACTATAACTGAAGAACTGTATTTTAAAAGCGAAATTACTGCTTGAAATTTAGATTTTATTTGGCAAAAAGGCAAGGCGTTCCATGCTTTTCTTCAAATTGTTTGACCCATTTCTCATGTTCGGCAAGTTCTTCATCTGATGGAAGAATCACAGGCAATTCAATTTCAATTTTTACAGTGCCTGAACTGCCGCCTTGTTCTTCGGTATGTGACAGGGCATCCATATCAAAAGAGACCTGTCCACCGGTCATGGCCAGATAAACATCGGACAGAATTTCCGCATCGAGCAAGGCACCGTGGAAGGTACGGTCACGCTGTGGAATTTCATAACGACGCACGAGGGCATCCAGGGAGTTTTTTTGTCCCGGATGCTTGGATTTGGCCATTGCCAGGGTATCGGTCACTTCACAAACTTCAGAAAGCGCGACAAAACCTGCACGCTTGAACTCCATATCCAGGAAGTTCATATCGAAGGTTGCGTTATGCGCAATAATTTCGGCACCTTGCAGATAGTCAAACAGTACCTGTGAGATTTCTTCAAACAGCGGCTTGTCTTGCAGGAACTCGTCGGTAATACCGTGGACATTCACCGAATCGCCAACCGGTTTTTTCGGATTGATATAAATATGGATTGAGCTGCCGGTAAGTTTCCGGTTAATCATTTCGATCGCACCCACCTCAATGATCCGGTCACCATCCTGATAATAGAAACCGGTGGTTTCAGTATCCAGAATCAATTGACGAGGGCCATGCAGCTCTAAGGTCGGCGGTGTAATCACAATTTGTGGATGTAGTTCGGTTGAATCTGAAGTGACTGAAGCGGATTCATCGGTATTTTCTGTTGTTTCCAAATTTTCAGTTTGTTCCATTTCTTCTTCAGCCATTTCCATGCTCTCTTCGAGTTCTTCTTCACTATCGACAAGATCCAGCCCGAAAGGGTCGTCTAGAAGCCAGTCAGGTTCAGATTTTTTTTTATTTTCAGTGATTGCAGTCACTGATTTGGATTTTTTCAAGGTTTCATCTGCGCCTTGGTTGGCCAGTTGATCGGCCATTTCATTGCCAGGATGTCCGGCATGGCCTTTGACCCAGTGCCATTCAATATCGCGGCCTTGACAGGTGGCATCCAGTTTTTGCCATAGATCCGGATTTTTAACGTCTTTCCAGTTTTTCTTTTTCCAGCCATGAATCCATTCGGTAATGCCTTGTTTGACATAATTGGAATCGGTATAAATGACCAGCTTGGCATCTTTCGGACAGAACTGGATGCCTTCGATCGCCGCGGTCAGCTCCATGCGATTATTGGTGGTATGATCTTCGCCACCACAAATTTTGTGTTCCTGCTGTTCGGTAATTATGTACGCACCCCAACCGCCTAAACCCGGGTTGCCGCGACAGGCGCCATCAACATATAGCGTGATAGTGTGAGACATAAATTAAAATCCGATCAAAAAAGAACTTGCTGATGCGGATATTGTATAACGCAAATACGCTTGATGCGTCTAGATGCACCAGTTTTTTTAATTTCTTGTAACATTTAACGTGAAATCGGGGTAAATTAATGCCTTGTGTCCACGACATGCTTCACTACAATGGCATATCTAAAAAATAAATTTATATACGAATTGTTTGGATTTCTTTATGTATAAACCAACCGCAATTTTGTGGCAGCCCGCATTACCAGCATTTTTAAAATTTTCTGTACTTGGAACGGCACTCGCTTCCTTGGGACTGACGGGCTGTTCATCTACACAAAGTGCGACCCAAAAAGCGTCAAGCAAGCAGGTTGGCTCACAATATCTAGATGCAAGCAGTTTGGATGGGCTGGAAGATTTACTTTCTGCAACGGATATGCGTGCGGTTGAAGGTGACCGTTTACTGATTTTGAAGCATGGTGATATCTGGAAACGGATGACCGTTGGTTTCAAGATGGATCTGAATACTTGGAATCCGCGTATTGATGCACAGCGTGGCTGGTTTATTTCCCGTCAGCCGTATCTGGACCGCCTGAGTGCCCGTGCATCACGTTATCTCTATTATACGGTGAAAGAAGCGGAGCGCCGTGGTATGCCTACGGAACTGGCTTTATTACCGATTATTGAAAGTTCTTATGACCCGGCGGCGACCAGTAGTGCAGCAGCGGCAGGTTTATGGCAGTTTATTCCGAGTACCGGCCGTATTTATGGTTTGAAACAAACCTCACTTTACGATGGCCGTCGTGATGTGGTGGAATCGACCCGTGCGGCTTATGAATTCTTGGGTAGCTTATATAACCAGTTTGGTTCGTGGGAATTGGCTTTGGCCTCTTATAATGCCGGTCCAGGCCGTATCCAGCAGGCGATTAACCGTAATAAGGCTGCAGGTTTACCTACCGATTACTGGTCCTTGAAACTGCCTCAGGAAACCATGAACTATGTACCGCGCTTCCTGGCAGTTGCACAGATTGTGAAAAATCCGGGTACTTATGGCGTGAGTTTGCCACCGATTGCCAACCGTCCTCACTTTCGTGAAGTGACTGTGGGTGCAGCCAATTTAAATGAGATTGCATCGATTACCGGTTTAAGCCGTGCTGAACTGTATCAGCTTAACCCGGGACATCGTGGTGACCGTATTGATCCGGAAAGTCCACGCCGTATTTTGATTCCGGCTGACTTAAGTCCATCGATTGATGAAAAACTGAAAAAACTGCAGTCGAGCTCAAGCGGCTTATGGGCAGGTACTGTCAGTAACTCGCCTAAAACGACCACTACAGTAGCTCCAAAGCCAGCTGTAGCACCAGCATCAACCAGTACCACCATCGTACCTGCCAAGCAGACACCACCGGTGCTTGCCACTACGACTGCTAAGACTGCAACAGCGACCAAAGCTCCAACTGCGACAACAACATCTAAACCAACTACGACTACACCAGCAGCAATTTCTACCACGACGACACCAAATTTAACTGCACAAACCACCAAACGGGTCAGCACACCACGTGGTTCCGAAGCACTTGCTGAATTTGCTGCAAAAAGTGAATTGCCTATCCCAAGTGCGCCACGTATTCCGGTTGCTGTGACGCCAGTTGCTTCGGTGAAGCCTATCCAGGTCGAGCCACCAATTACCGCAGCTGAACGTCAGCAAATCCAGAAAGTGGTGTCAGCAGAAGAAATTAATAAGACCGTGGATGAGCTTTTACAACCTGTGGCGACTGCAGCTGAACAGGCACAGGTCATTGAAGAGCTCAAAGCACTGGCACCTGCAGGTACAGAAATTGTTGACCCTTATGATGGCAAGATCAAACTGACTGCAATTCAGACCAGTCAGTCTATTGCCGAGCAGCAGGGCAAGGAGCTGACCAAAGGATTCTCATATCCGAAAGAAGTCGCTGTAAACACCAGTGCAGATTCAGTTGAAGCTCGACTCAATCAGGGCAAAAACTATGTAAAAACTGATTCAGAAGTCGTGGTTGTGGCACCGAAAGGTAAGCGCAGTACCTATAAGGTTTTACCGGGTGATAACCTGGCATTGATTGCAGCCAAAAATGGCGTGAACTGGCGTGATGTCGCGAAATGGAACCAGATTGATCCAAACTCTACATTATATGTGGGCACCACAATTTATCTCTATGATGCCAAGCCCGTGCAGGAAGCACCGAAAGCTAAAGAGAAACCGGAAAGCTATGTGGTTCAAGCCAATGATTCTTTGACCAGCGTTGCCAGTCAGTTCGGCCTGAGCGTCAAACAGTTGGCTGATTATAATGATCTGAGTACGACCAGCGGTTTATTTGTGGGGCAAAAGCTTTCCCTGAAAGAAAGTACCAGCAAAGCGAAAGTTGAAGACAGCAAAAAAGTCGATACTGCCAAAGTTCAGACCAAGTCCTATACCGTTAAACGTGGTGAGTATCTGAAATTGATTGCAGATCGCTACGCATTGTCGAATGCAGAACTTGCTGCACTAACTCCGGGTTTAACTGCGGGTAGCAGTTTGATGGTCGGACAGAAGATTAATGTTCCTCTTAATGAAGTTGAAGAACTGACTGCGAGCAGTAAGAAAACCGAAAAAGTCGAACAGAAGTTTGAGAACGTTAAGGTTGATCATACGCCAACAGAAAACTATCAGGTCAAACGTGGTGAAACCCTGTACAGCATTGCCAATCAAAGTAAATTGACGGTATCTGAACTGGCTGCGTTAAATGGCCTGTCTGCAAACAGCGGCTTACGCATTGGTCAAACCATCAAGATTCCAGCTGGTAGTCAGGTTCCTGACAGTTATACGGTTCAATCGGGTGATACGCTGACTGGGATTGCAGCAAAATATAATCTGTCGATGGATCAAATTGCCAACCTGAACAATATTTCTCGTAGTGCCAATCTGCGTGTGGGTCAGCATCTGAAATTATCTGGCAGTCCTGAACCTGTGCAGGAAGTGGTCACCGAGACTCAGGAAAAGAATGTTAAATCAGATACTCACATCGTGAAATCTGGTGAAACCTTAAGCTCGATTGCCCGCCAATATCATCTGCAATTACGTTATCTGGCAGACTTGAATGGTTTGAATACCAATAGCAATGTGCGGATTGGACAGCGTTTAAAAATTAATGAAGATATTCAGATCGCCAAAAAAGAGCCGGTAGTGAAAGTCGCAACAAAATCTGCATCTTCTAAGGCGACAGAATCCTATACGGTAAAATCCGGGGAATCTCTGATTGCGATTGCCAATCGTGTAGGAGTACCCGTTACTGATCTGGCGAGCCTGAACAATCTTAGTCCACGTGCCGGTTTACGTGTGGGCCAAACGCTTCAGCTTCCAAAACTTGTCACTGAATACAAGGTGAAGCGTGGCGATACCTTGATCGGCCTGGCATCCCGTTATGGTATGGCAACCAATGAACTGGCAGAAATGAATGAACTGAAACCCAATACTCAATTGCGTATTGGTGATGTGATTAAGGTTCCAAACTAATTTCTGGATCGTGAAATTGTTTAATCCCGTCCATATCTTATGGATTCTTGCTGCCCCCTGGATCATCAGTTCCAGCGGGGCAGCAGTCATTACGACGCCTTATATTGCACTGCATAGTGTACCCAAATATGCACAGGCTAAATCTCTGCCTTATGCCAATCCGCAAGCGCCCAAAGGTGGCATTCTTATTCAGGCAGCCGATGGCAGTTTTAATAATCTGAACAGCATGAATGGTAAGGGCAATGTCACTGAAGGGATTAACTATATTTTTGACAGCCTCATGTCAAAATCCCTGGATGAACCCGGCGTTTATTATCCCTTGCTGGCTGAGAAAGTCAGTTTCGACCCAAAGCAGACTGCTTATATAATTTTCCATTTAAATCCTAAGGCCAGATTCAGTAATGGTCAGTCAGTGACGGCTAAAGATGTAAAATACAGTTTTGATCTGTACCAGACCCAGTCCAATTTTGGCTTACAGATGTATCTGGCAGATATTAAAAAAACCGAAGTCCTGTCACCTTCAAAAGTTAAGATTAGTTTTAAATCTCGCCATAATCCGGAAATGGCGATGATTGTGACGCAAATGCCGATCTATTCTCAGCAGGAGTGGCAAAAGCGCAACTTCAAGGACATTAACCTGAAACCGATCTTGGGTTCTGGGCCCTATGTGATTGAACGTATTGATGCAGGACGCAGTATTTCCTATAAACGTAATCCGCATTATTGGGGTAAAGACCTGCTGGCCAATCGCGGCCGTTATAATTTTGATCGCATACAGTATCGCTATTACCGTAGTCCGGAAATCAAGTTTGAGGCATTTAAATCTGGCCAGTTTACGCTGCATGAAGAAAAACAGATCAACCGCTGGGTAAGTGATTATCGGTTTCCTGCGGTACAACAAGGCCAAATCAAAACCTATCGTTTTCAGCATCACAATCCGATTCCTACACAAAGCCTGATTTTTAATACGCGACGTCAGCCCTTTGCTGATATTCGCTTCCGGCAAGCTTTAACTCTGGCCTATGATTTTGAATGGCTAAATAAAGCCTTGTTTCATGGAGAATATCAGCGTCTGAACAGCTTTTTTAGTAATAGTGAACTGGCATCTACAAGCAAGCCGAGTGCTCAGGAGCTGGAAATATTACAGCCAAATTTATCAAAATTGCATCCGGTGCAACGTCAGGCGGTATTACAGGATTGGCATTATCCGCAATCAGATGCCTCCGGGTTTAACCGCAAAAATTTATTACAGGCGCGACAAATTTTATTGAATGCCGGTTACCGTTATCAGCAGGGGAAACTGGTGACTGCTCAAGGTCAACCTGTACAGATTGAATTTCTGTTGCATCAAGCTGAACAGCAGCGTCATCTGATGCCTTATCTACGGCATTTGAAACGTTTAGGAATTCAGGCTCACATTCGGATGGTGGAAACGGCTCAGTATTATGAGCGACTAAGAAATTATCAGTTTGATATGATTATGGATACCATGCCGCAATCGCTGACACCGGGGCAGGAACAGAAACAGTTTTGGGGCAGTGAGGCGGCACGTCAGCCTGGCAATTATAATTATGCCGGTATTCAAAATCCGGTGATTGATCGGGTGATTGATCAGGTAGTTCAGGCACAAAGCCGGGAGCAGCTGATTTATAGTACCCGAGCTTTAGACCGTTTATTGCGAGCCGGTTATTATCATATTCCGACCTATGGTACGGGTGAATACTGGTATGCTTACTGGAATATGTATCAGCAGCCTAAAATCAAGCCCAAGCTTTCTGCGGGTATTGATTACTGGTGGGTGGATGCAGCTAAAGCCAGAAAAGTGGCACCATACTTAAAATATCGCTAGATTTCCAGCTTCGGGGAGTGCCATGAGCACTTATATCGTCAAACGTTTGCTTCTTATGATTCCGACATTATTGATGGTTCTACTGATCAATTTTGTAGTGATTCAGCTTGCGCCGGGTGGTCCAGTGGAACAGGCCATCTATCAGCCACAGCATGCAAATAATTTGGCGATCGGTGGCTTGCAGTATCAGGGACAGCAAGGCCTGACGCCCGAAATGCTGGAGCAGATCAAAATTCAGTATGGATTTGATCAACCGGTTCATTTACGTTTCTGGGAAATGTTGAAAAGCTATGCCCAGTTCGATTTAGGCCAGAGTTTTTTTAAAGGTCAAGCTGTGACTGAACTGATCTGGGAAAAATTGCCAGTTTCACTGTCTTTAGGTTTCTGGAGTACCTTGCTCATTTATCTGGTCTCTATTCCTCTTGGCATCCAGAAAGCCAAAAAGCATGGCAGCCTGTTTGATCAAACGACGTCTTTGCTGCTGGCTGTGGGCTATGCCATTCCAGCCTTTATCTTTGCCATTTTGCTGATTGTATTTTTTGCAGGTGGTTCCTATCTGCAATGGTTTCCTTTACAAGGGTTAAGCTCGGAAAATTTTGATGAATTATCTTTCTTTGGAAAAATTCAGGATTATTTCTGGCATATGGCTTTGCCATTGCTGGCTATGGTACTCGGTGGTTTTGCACGGCTGACTTATCTGGTGAAATTTTCCTTTATGGAAGAACTCAGTAAACACTATGTACTGGCAGCAAAAGCGAAGGGACTACAGGAAAGGGCAGTACTCTATCGGCATGTACTGCGCAATGCAGTGCTGGTGTTGATCGCTGGATTGCCAGAAGCTTTGCTCGGTATTTTATTTGTCGGGAACCTGTTTATTGAAATCATCTTTAATCTGGATGGTTTGGGCATGCTGGGATTTGAAGCGATTCTGCAGCGGGATTATCCGGTCATTTTTGGAACCTTGTTTATTTTTACCTTATTGGGCTTGGTGCTACGTTTGATCAGTGATGTGCTGTATCGGGTAATTGATCCCCGGATTCATTTCGATTCGCGAGGATTGAAATAATGTCACCAATGCTACGCGCCAGCCTGCAACGTTTTAAAAATAATAAAACCGGATTTGCCTGCTGCATTGCCTTTGTCATTATTTTTATCTTGTCACTTGGTGCTGAGCTGATCGCTAACGATAAGCCTTTACTGATCAAGTATGAGGACTCCTATTATCTGCCAGTAATAAAGTCATATCCTGAAACGACTTTTGGGGGTGTCTTTGAAACTGAAGCCGAGTATCAGGATCCTGCGGTACAGCAGCTGATTAATGCCAAAGGCTGGGCAATCTGGCCGGTGATCCGCTTCGGCTATGACACACCCAATTTGGCACTCGATATTCCAGTACCTTCACCTCCAAGCAGGCAAAATTGGCTAGGAACAGATGATCAGGGACGGGATGTGCTGGCACGGATTCTATATGGCTTGCGTATTTCCTTGCTGTTTGGCTTTGCACTGACTTTGCTGTCGGCAGGATTAGGTGTGCTGGTCGGTGCAGTTCAAGGCTATTATGGTGGCTGGATTGACCTGATCGGGCAACGTGCACTTGAGGTCTGGAGCAGCCTGCCGATGCTGTTTATGGTCATGATTCTGGTCAGTGTGTTTAGTCCGAATATTTACTGGCTATTTGTGATCATGCTATTTTTTGGCTGGACAACACTGGTGTCGATGGTGCGCGCTGAATTTTTACGGGCCAGAAATCTGGAATATGTCTGGGCAGCGAAAAGTATTGGTGCAGGGCATGGCCGGATCATGTTCAGGCATATTTTACCCAATGTGATGGGTTCCAGCCTGTCACAACTACCTTTTATGCTGACTGCCAATATTAGCGCACTAACTGCACTGGACTTTTTAGGTTATGGTTTGCCACCCGAAACCGCTTCTCTAGGTGAATTATTACTGCAGGGTAAAAATAATCTCAATGCGCCGTGGTTGGCTTTATCCGGGTTTCTGACTTTAGCCATTGTCTTGTCTTTACTCATCTATATCGGTGAAGCCATCCGGGATGCTTTCGATCCCAAAATTTAAAATGATTTTTTAAGACTGATTTAATATCTACAAATAAAATTTGTATCCATTTGACAATATGAATTGTCAATTATGGCAAGTTAGGTTATAACACATACAAAATAAGATAAACATTTCAGGAAAGTACATGACACAATTGGCCGATTCCATCCAGATCCGTAATACCCAGTTTAAAAACCGTATCATTAAAGGTGCCATGAGTGAGGCGTTGGCCAATGATGCAGGCCAACCCAATCAGGCCCATTTAAAGTTATATGAAGCTTGGGCCAAAGGTGGTTTAGGCTGTGCGATTACGGGTAATGTCATGGTGGATTTTCGTGCCAAGAATGAACCCGGTGTAGTGGTAGTAGAAACTGAACGTGACCTGGAAAAGTTAAAAGCTTGGGCGAATGTCGGCAAACGTCATGGCATGGTGCAACTGGTACAGTTATCTCATCCTGGACGTCAGTGCCCAAAAGGCTTGAATAAAGAAACCGTAGCACCTTCAGCTGTACCTTTTAGTCCAGCATTGGCGATGAGTTTCGGTACGCCACGTGAACTGCGTGAAGATGAAATTTTAGATATTATCCAGCGCTTTGCGACTTCAGCTGCCATTTGTGAAAAGGCGGGATTTGAAGGCGTACAGCTACATGGTGCACATGGTTATCTGATCAGCCAGTTTTTATCACCACTGACCAATAAACGTCAAGACCAGTGGGGTGGCAGTATTGAAAACCGCAGCCGATTCTTGCTAGAGGCTTATAAGGCAGTGCGTGCAGCAACTTCAGAGAATTTTATCATTTCAGTGAAATTAAACTCGGCAGACTTTCAGCGCGGTGGCATTAGTGAAGAAGACGTTATTTATGTTTTTAAGGCGATGGATGCAGCCGGGATCGATATGATTGAAGTTTCTGGCGGAACCTATGAAGCACCTGCAATGGCCGGGGTAAAAGCAGAGAAACGTAAAGCATCAACGGTTGCCCGCGAAGCCTATTTCCTAGACTTTGCCGAAAAGATCCGTCAGGAAGTTAATTGTTATTTAATGGTGACGGGGGGCTTCCGTACCGCAGTGGGTATGAATGCAGCCCTTGACAGCGGCGCATGTGATTTTGTCGGTATTGCACGTCCATTTGCGGTCGAGCCTGATCTGGGTAACCGTCTGGTGGCTGGACAGGATGTACGTTATGCAGTTGAGAAAATTAAAACCGGTATTCCAATGATCGATAAAATGGCGATTATGGAAATCATCTGGTATGCCGCACAATTTAAAGAAATTGCCAAAGGTAATCGACCAAATCCAAAACTGTCGCCTTTAAAGGTATTTTTAAATTACGTAAAAGGTAATGTGAAAGCTGTGATTAAAGGTCAGATCAATTCACGTAAATCGGCTTAATTTGTATAATGCATTGAAGCAAAAACAGGGCATATAAAATGCCCTGTTTTTTTATGAATGACCTTTTTAAGAATAAGTCATGGCTTGAGTCTGAAAAGGGAAGAGCAACTGAGAAAGCTGACGTGTTGCCCACAAGCCCACTTCCTGATGATGCATATGCGGTGCCACATAAGGAATCAACAGATCAATCTTCTGTTCGGCAGCAGCACAGCGATTCAGACGGCTTTTCAGTTGATGGATCTGTTGCTGGTCGATACGGTTCAACACCGGTTCCATCTGGTTATGTACTTGAGATCTGCTACGTGATGACAGACGAGCAGCAAAAGTCTTACCTTGAATCCAGTCTTTGATAATCTGTTTTTCAGTCGCATTAAATACACCAAACATTTTGCCATCTGGATCATCAATCATTTTCCAGAACCGGCTTTGTTCTACAGGTGCATCTTTTACAATCCAGCCTTTTTCAATCATGACTTTCAAGAAGTCTGCAATCTGTGCCGGATCGGATAACCACTCATTAATGGTCTTGCCACTAAACTGGCATTTCTGGTTATGGATATATTGTCCAATCAGCGCTTTGTTCTGAAATACTTTCAAAGCTAGTTTTTCAGTATCCAGTTGCTTGATGATCTGGGTAGAACTTTTACCAATGTCATTCAGCACATAACCTTTTTTAATCAGGTCTAGATACTGGGCAGGATCTTCAGCGAGTGCATACTGATCTAAATAGGCTTGCAGCGATTTTTGTGCATGACCGTTGTGAGCATTATCAATGGTAATGTGTACATTGAAATAATGTGGATCAATACCGAGTTCAGACAGCTCATAATTGGTAATTAACAGGTGTAAGGGCAGCTGCTCATAACCCAGATTGAAACCAATTACTAACGGCAGATATTCTGGCGGCGCATAGGCCAAAGCCAGCTGCACGGCTGCTTGTTCATAATAGCTGGCATCCAGTTGCTCAGCATAGCTGTTCAGCTCATAATGATTCAACAAGTCCTGATACATGGTGACATGATTGGCACGGGTATGACCCATGCCTAGTTCTTCCAGATAGATATAAATCAGGTCTTTGGTTTCCGGACGATTCCAGTTTTGCACAGTTGAATACAGCCATGAGCCGTCTACCAGTTTTACAGGTGCGACTTTGGCCAGGAACTCAAATGCATGTGACACAGTCGGGAAGTATTCACGTCCTTGCTGCTGTCTACGCCGCTCTACATAGGACTGGAAGATTGCGCAGGTTTGGTGGTGCTGTTCCAGAAAATGTTGCTCTACATGTCTGGGTTGATCCAGCCATTCCAATCCAGCCACATCAACTTGCTGGATTAAATCTCTTAAATAGTTCTCAGCCTGTTCGGTCTTTACTGCCGTCGAAATCTGTTGATCTTGAAAGAAGTTGACCCAATCTTTAAAGTTATTAAATTGATGATTATGATTTTTAATAGATGATTCAGGCGAACTTAACTTTGTACTGACGAACATAATCTGATCCTTGCAGATATATTATGCTTTCTACCTTAACGGCATGCTTATACCACCGGTGTTGATTTTTTGTTCGGATTTATAGTGCGATTGCTGTAAATGAAAATGAATAGATAACGAGTTGAAGAGAAATGTAAAAGAATAAGATTTTTGAATGAATTATTTATAAACAAATAAAATTGCAATCGAGACAATTTGATCAAACGTTAAAAACAGGAATGAAGGAACAAGCAAAAAAACAAATAATAAAAAAGCCCAAGTCATCATGCTTGGGCTTTTTTATGAGAAGTTAATTAAATTAACTATCTCGAATATGGCGTCCCTACGGGGATTCGAACCCCGGTTACCGCCGTGAAAGGGCGATGTCCTAGGCCTCTAGACGATAGGGACAGTGTAGAAGTGATATTTTAAACCAGAACTTTGGATTTGAAGTAATGGCGTCCCTACGGGGATTCGAACCCCGGTTACCGCCGTGAAAGGGCGATGTCCTAGGCCTCTAGACGATAGGGACTTAATAAAATATTACTTCTGAAATTGGCGTCCCTACGGGGATTCGAACCCCGGTTACCGCCGTGAAAGGGCGATGTCCTAGGCCTCTAGACGATAGGGACGTTTCAGAGGTGGGCGTATATTAGGGTGAAAACAGGGGGGTGTCAAACGCTTTTCCAGAGTTTTTTGGAATTTTTCTTTTGAGTGCATAAATTTAAAACAATATTAGTAGAATACTTGAAAAATGCAGGATTTAGGCCGGATTTTTAAGCAATTCCAGAATGGCTTCAACAACCTGTGGATGTAGTAAATAGCCAGTAATGTCATGTGGACGGTGAATATGTGTACGAATGCCATGATTGATGATTTCAGGTTCAAACTTGAATGGCGGTTCGGTAAGCGGAATGGCGGTGAGATAATCATCCGTTGAATAGAAATTGATCCAGTCGCCTTTAATTGCCTTAGGTCGTGCCACCGGCTGTGCCAAGCTGGATTGAATCACCTGAAAGGCTAATGGCGAACCTAAAGTAATAAAACGCTGTACATTCAGTTCAGGGTGCTGGATAAGATGATTATAGGCAATCACACTTCCTAAAGAATGAGCAATGACAATGCAGGGTTTGCGACCACTCAGTTGTCGGGCAATCCGTTCATGTACTTCTCTCATGAAATCAGGGTTATCGAGATAAAGATAAGTTTCAATCAGAAATCTCTGCAATAGAGTGCGATGCAGAGTGGGAAAATAATTGAGTAATAAGGCAAAATCCCGAAGCGCCACATTCTTGCCGAGGGCGGTAAAATAATTGAATTTCTGTCTGAAATCCATGGTATCACTTGGGCTGGGTTGGGCGAAATCGGTAATTGTGGGCCTACGCCAACCAGGACGTGGAACAGGGGGAGGAAGCTGAGGTTGAGCAGGCTTACGAAAAGGAAAGCTAGGCCATTCCTGGAGCATCAGGGTGCCAGCTTCTAGAATATTACGGACGTTATAACGTGAAAGCAGATCGCCATAAAATGGAATACGAATGTGGCGTTTTAAATAACTAAATCTGGCATCTTGTTGATGTTTGCGCATCCCTTTTTGAAGTATATGGAGCCAGCGCTGGCGGATGGAGGCAGCGCTATGATGTTGCTGATTCATTCCATGAATAAAAATAACTTTCATCGACACCCCACTGAGTTCGATAGAATTATATTTACAGTATAGAAAATATTAACGTAGCAAAAGCAGCGCTTTTTGTGGTGTTAATGTGTAAATTATCTTTGATAAAACAATAATTAACAGACATATGTATATTTATAAAAGAGTAATAAATGATCCAGAAAATGAGTAGGTATGGATATAGAATTTGAATCAGCAGAAAAATAGTACAAAGGAAATAGTAAAATTAAATCTGTAAATTAAGATGCTTTTTAGAGCATTTCCAGCAGGGCTTTGATGACTTCCGGATGCTGGACATAGCCATCAATATCATGCGGATGATAAATTGAAGTACAAATCTCCCGATTGATAATTGCCGGCTGAAACTGAAAAGGGGGTTCTGATAATGGAAAGGCAGTTAAAAAGTCATCACTGCAATAAAAATTAATCCAGTCACCTTTAATAGCTTCTGGCCGATGAACAGGCTGGGGCAAATGTTCCTGAATGACCCGGAAAGCCATTGGTGATCCCATGCTGATAAAACGCTGTACATTCAGTTCCGGGTGCAAAAGCAGATAATAATAGGCAATCACACTTCCTAAAGAATGAGCCATCAGGATACAGGGTTTATCGCCATGCAGTTGCTGGCCAATTCGCTGATGCACCTGCTGCATGAATGTGGAATTTGCCAGATAAGAATAGGTTTCAATCAGAAATTTTTTGATCAGCGTATCATGCAGGCGAGGGAAATGATTCAGTAAAATCACAAAATCCCGTAATAGAGTATTCCGGCTTAATATACTAATAAACTTCAGCTTCTGGTTAAAGGTCATGGCATCCTCAACCTTTAGCTCGGGAATTTCACAAATTTCAGGTGAATATTGATTGAGATGGGGTGGTGGCTGGGATTTAACTGGAGACTGGAAAGGAAAGCGAGGCCAGTCTTGCGGCATTAAGGTGCTGGCATTTAGCACATTATGTAAATGATGACGGGACAGTAAGTCGCCATAAAAAGGGATACGGATATGCCGTTTCAGATAAGCAAAATGTGCCTGTTGATGTGACTGTTCCAGACCGCGTTTTAGCAGACTCAGCCAGCGTTGACGCAGGGAGGCAGAGCTGAATTTCTGCTTGTTCATGCCATGAATATAAATAATTTTCATCGACACACCACGCTGGCTGCCTAGAACATTTTCAGTATAAATAAAAAAGAGCAGCCGAAGCTGCTCTTTTGGTCATTTTAATGTTTAAGCATTTTTGTGATAGAACTTGTAGTAGCTGGCATAGCACAGTGCGATAAACAGCAAGCAGCCAAAGAAACTGATACGCATGCTCGGATCAAACACCATACTGATACAGGTAATCAGACAGAACAGAAAACCCAGAATCGGTACGATCGGGAATAATGGCGCAGCAAAATCAAGATCCTTCGCTGTTTTACCCTGTTTGTACCATTCACGGCGGAAGTTGAACATGCTGAGACAGATGCTCATCCAGACCACTACCATGGTAAATGCTGCAATACCTAGCAAGTTAGTGAAGATAGTTTCCGGTGCGAACTGTTCAGACAGCAAACCAGGCATACCGCCAATCATGGTGACAATGACTGCAATATAAGGTACACCACGCGCATTTAGGCGTGAAAATACCGCTGGTAACTGTTTGCTGTAAGACAATGACCACATCATACGGGATGCAGCAAATAGACCTGAGTTAGCAGCAGATAGCAATGCTGTGATAATCACAAAGCGGATAATATCTTCGGCATAAGGAATACCGATATGCTGGAATACTGTCACGAATGGGCTGCTACTGACACCTTCAGCTGCCAGACCTGCTTCCTGATGCGGAAGAAGGGAAGTCACCACAATAATCGTACCTACAAAGAAAATCAGTAAGCGGAAAATTGCAGTATTAATCGCTTTTGGTACATTTTTGGCCGGATCTTTTGTTTCACCCGCAGCCACACCAATCAGTTCTGTGCCAGAGAATGCAAAGTTTACAATCAGCATGGTGGTGAAGATTGGGAACAGACCTTCGGGGAACCAGCCTTGAGCTGTCAGGTTACTGAATAGCGGAGCAGTTTCCTGTCCTTGGTAGCTTACTACACCAAAAATAGCGAGTAGGCCAAGCAGGATAAAGGTCACGACAGTAACGACTTTCACCAGTGCCAGCCAGAACTCGGACTCTGCAAACCAGCGGGTAGAAATCATATTCAGTGCGAATACGAAAGCACCAAAAATCAGTGTCCACATCCACATAGAGCTATTCGGGAACCATTCCTGCATTAATAAAGCTGCAGCGGTAAATTCAGTTCCCAAGGTCACTGACCAGGTCAGCCAGTATAGCCAGGTAATGGTGTAGCCAGTCCCCGGTCCAATATAGCGTTTGGCATAGGCGCCAAATGAGCCAGATTCGGGCATATGAACGGCAAGTTCACCCAGACATAGCATAACCATGTAAGCGATGATCCCGCCAAGGAGATAAGCAAGAATGGCACCTACAGGCCCCGTTTGTGCAATGACTTCACCCGAACCTAGAAATAGGCCTGTTCCGATTGCGCCACCAAGCGAAATCATGACCAGATGTCGAGTACTCATAGCGCGTTTTAAAGGCGCAGAATTGCCCTGATGCGTAGCATCATTCGGAGATGAGTGCATAGGAGTCAAAAAATAAAAGAATGAAGCGGGTTATTGTAGTGAAAAACTACAAATCTGCAACGTATTAATATGGATTATGTATAAGACTTGATCGTGAGCGATCAGATAATGGCGTCCCTACGGGGATTCGAACCCCGGTTACCGCCGTGAAAGGGCGATGTCCTAGGCCTCTAGACGATAGGGACGTTGCGAGGTGATGGCTATATTAAGGACTAAGCCGGACTTTGTCAAAAGAGTTTTTACTAAAATGTATTTAACAGTTTAAACATTAGGCAAAACAAAAACTTTATTTTATTAAGATATTATTTTCTGAACGGATTTACCTGATATGAAAAAATAAACCCAATCGGAATTGGGTTTATTAAAGAAATTATTTCAGTTCAAAAGTTTAGAACTTAAGCTTTTTGATGATAAAGCCAGTAATAACTTGCATAACATGCTGCCATAAACAATAAACAGCCAATAAAACCAGAGAGCATTTCAGGGTCAGCTGCCATACTCAGACCGGTTGCAGTACAAGTTACAAAACCTAGAGTGGGAACTAAGGGGAACCAAGGTGTACGGAATTTTAGTTCAGAGACGCTATGACCAGACTTCAGCCATTGGCGACGGAAATTAAACTGGCTCCAGCAGATACTCATCCAGACAATCACCATGGTAAAAGCGGCCACGCCCATCAGGTTTTTAAAGATGACATCTGCACCAAATTGTTCAGAGAGCAGACCAGGCAAGCCGCCAATCATGGTGACCCAAACTGCTACATAAGGTACGCCGGATTTGCTGACTTTGGCAAATAGTCGCGGTAACTGGTTTTGTGAAGACAATGCCCACATCATACGTGAAGCTGCATAGAGTCCAGAGTTTGCAGTAGAGAGCAGCGCAGTGATAATTACGAAACGAATGAAATCTTCGGCATAAGGAATACCCATCTGGGTAAACACGGATACAAACGGACTGCTGCTTAAGCCCCCATGACCACCGACCTGTAGACCGGCATCGGTATAAGTCAGTAACGAGCTGATCACAATGATGGTGCCAACAAAGAAAATCATCAGACGCCATACCGCAGCATGAATTGCTTTCGGTACATTTTTCTCAGGATTTTCGGTTTCACCGGCAGCGATCCCGATCATCTCGGTACCATTAAAGGCAAAGTTCACGATTAGTAATGTGGTGAATAACGGAATTAAACCATTTGGCAGCCAGCCATGTTCAGTCAGATTGCTGAACAGCGGTGCGGATTCATAACCTTGGAATGGAATAAAGCCAAAGATACAGCCAAAGCCCAGAATAATGAAAATCAGTACAGTCGCAACTTTAACCAGTGACAGCCAGAATTCTGATTCGGCAAAGGTACGGGTTGAGCTTAAATTGGAGAGCAGTACACCTGCAGCAAAGATCAATGTCCATAACCAGATCGAAGTTTGCGGGAACCATTCCTGCATTAGAATCGCAGCTGCAGTGAATTCGGTACCCAAAGTGGCTGACCAGCCGAGCCAGTACATCCAGGACACCATATAGCCTGTACCCGGCCCAATATAATGGGTTGCAAAGGCACCAAAAGAACCAGACACGGGTAAATGTACGGCCAGTTCACCGAGGCAGAGCATTACCATATAGGCGATCAAGCCACCAATAATATAGGCCAGTACTGCGCCCAAAGGTCCAGCTTGTGAAATCACTTCACCGGAACCCATAAACAGGCCGGTACCAATAGCGCCACCAAGGGAAAGCATGATCAGATGACGTGTGCCCATGGCACGTTTTAACGACGGAGTTTGACCCTCAACAGACGAATGCTGTGAAGGTGGAGAGGGAGATTGCATAGCTCAATTAAAAGGAGAGATTTAAAAAAAGTATTTTAGTTTTAATTATGTGAAATATCACATAAATTGGAATTTCCTCATAAAGTTCTTCTTTTAATTTAAAAAATAAATATTTGCAAAGCCTCTTAAAAACTAGTGATCGGGAGTCTGGTATTGCTCAGTCGGTGTTTTTTCAGCAGGCGTAGTTTCTGCTCGGTTCTCAGCAGTTTTATCATCGCGACTGATCACATAAATATAAAGCGCTGAAGGTGCCAGAATAAGTAAAACAAGCAGGATTTTCTTTAGCATGGGAAAATTGATCAAAACCTAACATCAACTTGATTATAGCCTAAGCAAACGAGAAAGGGCACCAAACTCAGTCATGCGAAATTTATAACAATAGTATTGAAAGCAATAATAAGAAAAAGAGTTTTCTTGGAAAAAATGAAAGAAGAAGGGGATAAATAAGATGGCGTCCCTACGGGGATTCGAACCCCGGTTACCGCCGTGAAAGGGCGATGTCCTAGGCCTCTAGACGATAGGGACGTTTAGAAGATGGCGGTATCTTATTGATCCGCCACCAAAGTGTCAAGCAGGTGAGGTGCGAGTTTGTTTAAAATATAGCAAAACAGTTCCGCAGTCTTTTGCGTATCGTATAACGCAGAGTGTGCTTCTTTGCCATCAAACTCAATACCGGCCTGAATACAAGATTTAGCCAGAACCGTTTGACCAAACATCACCGCACTTAACGTCACGGTATCAAACACAGAAAAACTGTGGAACGGGTTCTGGTTTTTGGTTCCGGTACGGGCAATTGCTGCCTGTACAAAGCCCAAATCAAAATGCGCATTGTGACCGACCAAAACGGCATGCGTACAGTTTTGCTGACGACGCACTTCATTGACCGATTTAAAAATACGTTTTAACGCGGTTTTTTCATCTTCAGCCATTGCGATCCGCATCGGATTTGACGGGTCAATCCCGATAAATTCCAAAGAGCGGCGATCCAGGTTGGCACCTTCGAAAGGATTGATATGTGCGTGGTAAGCTTCACCGGGCACAAACTGGCCATCTTCATTATAAACAATAGGAATGGCCGCAATTTCTAACAAGGCATCAGTCTGTGCATTAAAGCCTGCTGTTTCAACATCGACAACAACAGGCAAAAATCCACGGAAACGCTGACCAATGACTGGAAGAGTTTCATTTGTCACATTTTTCTCCATTGAATGGTTTTTCCTGCATATAGCGGAACGATTTGTTCACCATCCAAGTAGTCTAGACTTTCAGGAATCACTTGATCTTCTTTGACCAGCGTAATGGTTTTGGTATTACGTGGGAGGCCGTAGAAATCTGCACCAAAGTGGCTGGCAAAACCTTCTAGGCGGTCGATTTTACCTACTTGATCAAAGGCCTGAGCATATAACTCAATTGCAGTCGGAGCACTATAGCATCCTGCGCAGCCACACGCATTTTCTTTGGCATTTTTTGAGTGCGGTGCACTGTCGGTGCCTAAGAAAAATTTAGGATTACCGCTCGTTGCCACTTCAAGCAACGTTTGCTGATGCGTCTGACGTTTTAAAATTGGCAGACAATAGAAGTGCGGCTTGATCCCACCAACCAGCATATCATTACGGTTAAACAGTAAATGCTGTGGGGTAATAGTCGCAGCCACATTACGATCCTGTTCCAGTACGAAATTAGCTGCCTCGCTGGTAGTAATGTGTTCCAGAACCAGTTTCAGTTTCGGGAACTGTTTTAGTAATGGTGCTAAGACTTCATCAAGGAAACGTTTTTCACGGTCAAAAATATCGACATGATTATGCGTCACTTCACCGTGCAGCAATAAAGGCACCTGATGCTCTTCAAGCTGTTCAATGACTGAATATACTTTACGAATGTCGCTTACACCGCTATCCGAGTTGGTGGTTGCGCCAGCAGGGTAAAGTTTAATAGCATTGACATGCTCAGAATCTTTAATCTTTTTGACTTCACTTGGAGAGGTATTATCTGTGAAATACAGCACCATGCGTGGATCAAAATCGCTACCTTCAGGAACATGCGCCATAATACGTTCACGGTAGCTTAATGCTTCTTCCACAGTTTTAACCGGTGGAACAAGGTTCGGCATACAGATGGCGCGGGAAAACTGTTTAGCTAGATCAGGAACGGTGCGTTGCAGAGCGTGACCATCACGCAGGTGGGCATGCCAGTCGTCTGGCTGGAGAAGGGTAATCGTATTCAAGGCGAATTCAATCGGAGAAATAAAACAAATGATAATGCATCTATGCCTAAAATGGTAACGAGAAATATATACAAAATAAGGGATATCTATAAATTAATTTATAAAAGTATGATATTTTAAAATTAATAAAAAAATTACATAAATACTTGGCAATGGAATACAAGTACAATCTAGCAAAATTGCAAGATGAAAAAGAAAAAATAGAAGAATTAATCACACGGCAAAGTCAGCGTGTAGGCTCGGTTTTCCCTCAGAATCTGGAACAGGAGTTCTGGAGCAAAAACCTGGAGCGAGCACGTAAACATGTCGAAAAATATGTCTGGGCAGGTGTACTGACCTATTTTATTTTTCTGCTGGTCATGGTTCCGACCGACTACTGGATTATCGATTCACAATATTTCGTACAAGATTTTGTGCGCTGTATGCTGGGGCTGATCAATGGTAGTCTCGCTTTACTTGCTTTTTATTTCTTCTCCTGTCTGCCTAAAATCAAACACTTTTTTCCGCAGGCTTCCATGCTGCTGATGTTCTGGATGATAGTCTCGACCTCTTATCTGACCATGTCCATTCAAACAGTAAGCTTGCAACATCAGTCGATGGCGATCATCACCATTATCTACATCCTGGGGTATATTCTGACCGGAGTAAAACCTTTACAGATGTTAATCACGGGGTTGTTTGCCGCACTTTGTACGGTCTGGCTGTTATCCATGTTATCGATCGATTTTAATGCACTGGTCTTGGGGCGGATTCTAATTGGCAGTAGCCTATTGGGATGTGTGATTAGTTATATGCTTTTTGCCCGTGAGCGAATGATTTTTCTATACACCATGCGGGCCAGAATCAGTGAGAAAATTCAGCGGATTCATACCACAGAATTACTGCATTTAAGTCAGCATGATGAGCTGACCAAAATCTCCAATCGACGAACTTTTGATGAAACACTGGATATCTTCTTTGAACGTTCTCGTCGTAATCAGCATGCTTTAGCGATTTTATTTATCGATGTCGATCATTTTAAAAACTATAACGATTTCTATGGGCATCAAAAAGGGGACGATGTCATTTCCAGTATTGCCTTTACCATTAAAAATGCGATCCGGCATATGGATTTCGTAGCTCGTTATGGTGGCGAGGAGTTTGTGGTACTGCTTCCAGAAACTGATGCTCATGGTGCTTATGCAGTGGCTTCTAATATTTTTAATGCGATTGAGCGTCTGGAAATTCCGCATGAGAAATCTGGTGTGGCTGATCACATCACCATCAGTTTGGGCATCACTGTGTATCGTGGTGAAGACTTTATTGATAAGGATGCCTTATTGGGAATTGCCGATCAGGCGTTGTATCGGGCCAAACAGTTGGGTCGAAACCAGATTTATTATCAGTCAATCCGCACTGCAAACCCGAACAGCGTGAATACCTAAATTTAATCCATTAAAAAAACCGCTCAAATGAGCGGTTTTTTTGACGTTAAAACAAACTTATTTGTTTTTGTCTTTTAATTGAGGTACTGCAGAACCTGTACCTACTGCAAGTAAGCCAGAATCTGTATAGATACCCAGTTTCGCACGTGTATCTGTGATATCCAGGTTACGCATAGTCAACTGACCGATACGATCCGCTGGAGAGAACATAGAATCACCTTTCTCCATAGTTAAACGCTCAGCTTCATAAGTGAGGTTAGGAGATTCAGTGTTCATGATGGTGTAGTCATTACCACGACGCAGTTCTAAAGTCACAGTACCAGTGATAGCTTTAGCTACCCAACGCTGTGCAGTTTCACGAAGCATCAATGCTTGAGAATCGAACCAGCGACCTTGGTACAGAAGACGACCCAAACGAAGGCCGTTGATACGGTATTGTTCGATCGTATCTTCGTTATGAATACCAGTGACCAGACGTTCATAAGCGATGTGAAGAAGGGCCATACCCGGAGCTTCGTAGATACCACGAGATTTCGCTTCGATGATACGGTTTTCGATCTGATCCGACATACCTAGACCATGACGGCCACCAATACGGTTCGCTTCAAGAATGAACTCAACCGGATCTTCGATACGTTGACCATTGATTGCAACAGGGAAACCTTCTTCAAAAGTAATCGATACTTCTTCAGGTTTGATTTCAACTTCTTCTTTCCAGAATGCAACGCCCATGATTGGATCAACGATTTTGATACCGGCATTCAGGTATTCAAGATCTTTGGCTTCGTGAGTCGCACCCAACATATTTGAGTCAGTTGAGTAAGCTTTCTCTTTTGACATTTTGTAGTCAAAGCCATTGTCGATCAGGAACTGTGACATTTCTGCACGGCCGCCTAGTTCGTCAATGAAAGTCTGGTCTAACCAAGGTTTGTAGATTTTCAGGTTAGGGTTAGTCAACAGACCGTAGCGGTAAAAACGCTCGATGTCGTTACCTTTATAAGTAGAACCGTCACCCCAGATGTTCACGTCATCTTCTTTCATTGCAGTTACCAGCATGGTACCTGTTACTGCACGGCCAAGAGGAGTCGTGTTGAAGTATGGAACGCCACCGGTAGAAATGTGGAACGCGCCACATTGAATTGCAGCAATACCTTCTAATGCAAGCTGTAAACGGCAGTCGATCAAACGTGCTTTTACTGCGCCATAAGCTTCAGCTTTTTTTGGAATCGCATCGTAATCGTCTTCGTCTGGCTGACCCAAGTTTGCTGTATAAGCATAAGGTTCAGCGCCTTTTTGTTTCATCCACAAAAGAGCTGCAGAAGTATCTAGACCGCCAGAAAAGGCAATACCAACTTTTTTGCCTACTGGGACATTCTGCAAGATAGTTGCATTATCAGACATTGTTCATCCTAATGATATGAAATAGGCACGCCAGAAGTGGTGGCCTGAAAAAACACATATTGCGTCAATTGTATCATTATTTTATTTAGGTTTGCTTTAGAAAAGAAAAACTCGTTTCAAAATCTTGATTCAATAGGCTTAAATAATCATAAAATTACCGTATTTTTGACAAACGCTTAAAAAATAGGAAAATCTGGGAAGATTCAATAACATCATTAAGAAAAAACATCTTCAGGATAGCCCTCATGAGCCCGAATATTCCTCCTTTACCTAATCTGCAACCGGTTGCCAAAAATGAAACCCTGTCGATTGTGCATGGAATCTATGCCGGTTTGCTGGTTTTTAGTACGGTTGCATTTTTATATCTGGAATATCAGCAGTCGACGATTTCCATGTTGAGTCTGGGTATTGTGTTGCTACTTTTAGCTGTGCTGATTGTTTTGAACATTCAGGCCTGTCTCAAGGTCAAACAGGGCAATGGTTCAGGACGCACCTTGTCCAGAATTATGGCGATCCTGATGCTGCTCAGTTTTCCCATTGGTACAGTACTCGGCGTAATTGCGTTATGGAAATCCAGTAAAAATCAATGGCAGCAATAAATCCATCACTCAGGTACGGCATGAATATCACAATTGGTATTTGTGCCTGAGAAAGCGGACCTGATAGTCATAAAAAGCCTCTGAAAATCAGTTAAAGTACATTGATAAGATTTAAGCTTTTAGCCAAATAAGAATCAGGGATATTTTATGACAACGACGCGCTATGCAAATATTTTAAAACCATTACATCTGGGTTTCACCACGATTAAAAACCGTGTGGTGATGGGATCAATGCATACGGGCTTGGAAGATCGTTTTTATAATTATCCTAAACTGGCCGCTTATTTTGGTGAACGTGCCAAAGGTGGTGTGGGTCTCCTGATTACTGGCGGGATTTCACCGAATCGTCAGGGCTGGTTATTGCCTGCTGGCGGAACCATGAATACCTTGGGCGATGTTGCACCGCATCGACTGGTTACGCATGCCGTGCATAAGCATGGGGCCAAGATTCTGTTGCAGATTTTGCATGCCGGACGTTATGGCTATCAGCCTTTTGTGGTATCTGCCAGTCCGATCAAATCGCCAATTTCACCTTTTAAACCACGTCAGATGTCTGAAAACCAGATTCTGGATACGATTCAGGACTATGTTAAAACTGCAAAACTGGCTAAAAAAGCGGGTTATGACGGCGTGGAAATCATGGGCTCTGAAGGGTATTTGATTAACCAGTTTTTAAGCCGTCATGTCAATCAGCGTACTGATCGCTGGGGCGGAGAAATTGAAAACCGCATGCGTTTTGCAGTGGAAATTGTTAAAGCGATTCGTGCTGAAATTGGTGAAAGATTTATTATCTGTTTCCGTTTGTCCTTGCTAGATCTGGTGCATGATGGCAATACTATGCAGGAAGTGATTACCGTCGCTAAAGCATTAGAGAAGGCTGGAATAACTTTGCTGAATACCGGTATTGGCTGGCATGAAGCGCGTATTCCGACAATTGTCACTTCTGTTCCTCGTGCTGCATTTGTAGATTACACCGCAGAAGTCAAAAAGCATGTTGCTGTTCCAGTTATTGCATCGAACCGGATCAATATGCCAGAAACGGCTGAAGCGATTTTGGCATCGGGTCAGGCAGATATGGTGCAAATGGCACGCCCGTTATTGGCAGATGCATTCTGGGTGAATAAAACTGCAACGAATCGTGTTGATGAAATTAATACCTGTATCGCCTGTAATCAGGCCTGCCTGGATCATACCTTTAAAAATAAACGCGCTACCTGTCTGGTGAATCCACGTGCCGGCTATGAAACCGAACTGGTCTATGTCAAAACCAAAAAGCCTAAAGGGATTGCCGTAGTAGGTGGTGGAGTGGCAGGTTTATCCGCAGCCACAGTCGCAGCCAGCCGCGGTCATGATGTGACTTTATTTGAAGCCACTAATGAAGTGGGGGGGCAATTTAATCTGGCCAAAGTGATTCCAGGCAAAGAAGAATTCCACGAAACCATTCGCTATTTCAAAGTGCAGCTGGAAAAAACTGGGGTAGATGTCCGTTTAAATACCCGAGTGAATCGGGAACAACTGGAACGCGAAGGTTTTGATGAGGTTATTGTGGCTACGGGCGTTGTTCCGCGTGAATTAAAAATTACCGGTAGTGATGCACCTCAAGTCCTGTCTTACGCTGAAGTATTGCGCGGCGCACCAGTAGGAGATCGTGTCGCGGTCATTGGTGCCGGTGGAATCGGTTTTGACATATCGGAATTTTTATTAAAGCCACCGCATCAGCCGCAACCGCAGCCTGTAGATGAATGGAAACGGGAGTGGGGTGTAGATCTGCATGCAAACTATGTAAGTGAAGGCGGACTGCAGCCAGCAGAAGTGGAGCCACCTGTACGTGAAATTTATCTGTTGCAGCGTAAAACTACTGCTTTAGGAGCAGGCTTAGGTAAAACCACGGGTTGGGTTCATCGTGCCCAATTAAAAAAACATGGCGTACGCATGTTACGCGGTGTGCACTACAAATCGATTACGGATGAAGGTTTGTGGATTGAAGTGGATGGGCATGATCAGTTGCTGCGTGTAGATACGGTCGTCGTTTGTGCTGGTCAGGAGTCAGTCAAAGATGTCATGCCTTCAGAGGATCAAAAGACTTTAGCGAATTACCATATTATTGGTGGAGCAAAGCTGGCTGCTGAACTAGATGCCAAGCGTGCAATTCGTGAAGGGGCAGAATTGGCAGCAAAATTGTAAGGATTTGATGAAACTATATGCAGTTGATGAGATTCACTGTAATTTTCACTTGTCAGTCGCCTAAAAGCTCCGTATTATTGCGCACATGGAAGCGTGGCAGAGCGGTTTAATGCACCGGTCTTGAAAACCGACGAGGGCTTATACCCCTCCGTGAGTTCGAATCTCACCGCTTCCGCCAGATACGAAAAACCCCGATCATTGATCGGGGTTTTTTATTGCCTAAGTTTTATTGAGTGGGAAATTGTCTGATTTTTTAGATAAAGCAGATAGATAACAAGCTAATTGATCTAATTTCTAAGATATTTTCTTATTAAAAAAATAAATGAATAAAAACGAATGCATATAGCTTTAATTTCTAAAATTTAATCTCAGGCAATTAGCTTAAGCCTAAATTCAAAAAGTATGATCCAAATTTTTATCTGACAAGAGGATATAAAAATTTAAAGCTTATTTCATTGCCGTTATCAGTTTATTAAATAGAACATTTTTCATTATTAATTCGCTGAATGACTGAAACAGCTGAAAGTCGACTAGGATAGTAGGATAATTTTTTGTTCTTTTCGGCTTTCATTTATGTCGAATTTTAAAGTGCGAGTTAAAAATGGCAACTGAACCTCTGAACCCTAAACGTCCACTTTATATTCCCTACGCAGGTACTGCATTACTTGAACTCCCATTGCTGAATAAAGGCTCAGCTTTCTCTGTAGAAGAACGTATTCATTTTAATTTACATGGACTTTTGCCCCAAGTAATCGAATCGATTGAGGAACAAAGTCAGCGTTCGTATCAGCAATACTGCTCATTCAATGATGCAATCAATAAGCATATTTACCTACGTAACATCCAGGACACCAACGAGACGCTTTTCTATCATTTGATTGAAAATCACTTAAGCGAAATGATGCCGATCATCTATACGCCAACGGTAGGAGAAGCATGTCAGCATTTTTCCGAGATTTATCGCCGTCATCGCGGGGTTTTTATTTCTTATCCAGATCGGGATCATATTGAGCACATCCTGCATAACGTGAATCGAAGAAATGTCAAAGTGATTGTGATTACGGATGGAGAGCGCATTCTTGGTTTAGGCGATCAGGGCATTGGCGGAATGGGCATTCCGATTGGAAAGCTGGCTTTATATACGGCCTGCGGAGGCATTAGTCCGGCTTATACCTTGCCAATTACTTTGGATGTAGGCACGAACAATGAGCAGTTGTTGAATGATCCGATTTATATGGGATGGCGTCAGCCTCGTATCACCGGTGATGAATATTATGAATTTGTCGAAATGGTGATACAGGCAATTCAGCAAAGATGGCCAGATGCACTGATTCAATTTGAAGATTTTGCCCAGCATAATGCCATGCCTTTACTGGAAAAATATCGCGATCGAGTATGTTGCTTCAATGACGATATTCAGGGTACGGCAGCTGTGGCAGTAGGCAGTTTGATTGCGGCTTCCTATGCGTCAAACAAACAATTAAAAGATCAGACCATTGCTTTCTTGGGAGCAGGTTCAGCCGGTTGTGGGATCGCTGAACAGATTGTGGCAAAAATGGTGGCAGAAGGCCTGACTGATGCTGAAGCGCGTAAGCGGGTTTTTATGGTGGATCGCTTCGGCCTTATTACTCAAAACCAGCCAAACCTATTAAATTTTCAGAGAAAACTGGCTCAAGAACCAGAAAATATTGCTGAATGGGGAAATGCCGAAGAGATTATTTCTCTATTGGATGTCATCAAATATGCAAAACCCACAGTACTGATTGGGGTATCTGGACAGCCGGGATTATTTAGTAAAGAAGTAATCACGACCATGGCTGAAAATTGTGAACATCCGATCATCTTTCCTTTATCGAATCCTACTTCTCGCGTAGAAGCTGTTCCAGCCGATATTATTCAATGGACCAATGGAAAAGCCCTGATTGCTACAGGTAGCCCATTTGCACCCGTTAATTATCAGGAACACATTTATACTATTTCTCAATGTAATAACTCTTATATTTTCCCGGGAATTGGACTAGGCGTGATTGCTTCAGGCGCTACACGAGTCACGGATAATATGCTGATGGCATCAAGTAATGCCTTAGCAGAATGCTCTCCAAAACTTCAAGACCCAACCGCCAATTTGTTGCCAGATCTGGATCAGATTCAGCATATTTCCAAGATTATTGCTCTAAGGGTTGCACAAGCTGCGGTTGAGGATGGCGTCGCTCCAAAAGTTGGTTCTGAGGTGCTGCAGAAAGCCATAGATGCGAATTTCTGGATACCGGAATACCGGGAATATAAGCGTGTGACCTTTTAATATTATTAGGGAAAGGGCAGTTTAAAATTAAGTAAAGCAGAGCGATGACATTGTTATTTCTCTGCTTCTTTGTTTGCAGGAAACGAAAGTACACTAAAATGTAAAAGTTTAACTCACTCAAGCAATATGGATTTATTTTATCAAGTCGTTGAAATTAAATAAAATATAATGAAAATTCTGTAAATAATAAAATAATATTTATAAAGTAATTAAATATATATATAAGAAAACTTGATTATTTTAAATCTTCCTGTATACTGGCCTTAACTAGAAAAAAGTCTTGTTGCAAAAAATCTTCCTTAAGTATCGTCGTTTTATTCATAATCCTTCGTTTTATCCAGATTTTAAGTTCCATTCTTTATTATTTTCAAAGTTACAACTGGTCATTCAGATGACTAAAAATTATTAAAAATTAGTAGGTTTTATTATGTCAAACTCAAATATTGTTAAAGGTACTGTAAAGTGGTTCAACGAAACTAAAGGTTTCGGTTTTATTCAACAAGAATCTGGTCCAGATGTTTTTGCTCATTTCAGTGAAATTGCTAGTTCAGGTTTTAAAACCTTAATGGAAGGTCAGCAAGTTGAATTCAGCGTAGTTCAAGGTCAAAAAGGCCCAAATGCTGTAAATATTACTGCGCTATAAGTCTGTAGAATAAAAAAGCACGCATCAGTGCTTTTTTATTGTTTTAAATAAAAGTTAAAAAGCTTTTTCTAGATTGGAAGAAGTATAAAAATAGGATACAAGTTGTTAAAAATTAATGAATTAATTGCAAAATCTAAAAATGGTACAGAAATTATTGTTTCTTTGATTCCCTTGAATAAAATGCAAAATACACGTCAAGGTTTTAAGGAAATTGAAGTAGGTAAAAGAGTACTGCTTCAATCAGGAATCGAAGTTGACCTGAATCTAGACGGTCGTACATTTTATACATCTTTAAATCAATTATTTAAATTAAATCATAAAGTTATTTAATATTTAAATTATATATTGGCTAACCAATTTCTAGCCGATCTCTCTTATAATCATTACTAAAGGTTTATTTATGCTTAAGCAAAATATTAATGTGAAAGATCAATTCGGTGTTCAATACGTGATTCAGGCTACTGTTGACCCTGATTTTGTTCATACCCAATCGGATTCTAACGTTAAGCATATTACGGTTGAAGGTGAAAATATTCGCCCAAGTTTTGAAATGTTTTTTCAAAGCACCATCAGCGGCAAAATTTTCAAAATTATTTAGTGGTCATATGACATGACCAAAAGTGAATATAAAAAATCCTGGTATCTTGCCAGGATTTTGTCTTTGAAATTATTCACTTCTTAATTAAACCTATTCATCGTCTTATAAATAAACCCTGAATTAATAAGCACATTTTAGTTCACACTTAAATCGACTTAGCCATCATTTCAGTGATCTATATTTTATATCTTCTACTACTTATGCTTTTAGGCATAAAACTATCATGAATCTATAAAAAATCTAATACACATCAAATCAGAAAGCCAATCAGAGTTAAAACCCGTCAAGGTTATTATGAGTTTCGTTGGTATGAACTTAAGTCATATAAATGACTGAGGATATACAGCTGGTTTAAGGTGGTGAGCAAGGGCAGTTCAGTTTTAGTTTTGCTAGGACATTCAGAAGCTAAGTATTTAATCTTTTATTTTTGAATATTTAATACTCTATAGATGATCATAAAGTCAGGAGTTTACTCTATGAATAAATGTATAAAATTACTCGCCAAAAAAAAATTAAGTATTACTTTTCTAGAGAGTGCATCAGCAGGTTACCTGGCTTACCGATTTTCCCAAAATAAATATTCGGGTGATATTTTATATGGCGGACTGGTCTGTTATGACATGGGTGTCAAAGAGAATATTTTAAAAATCAAACCTGAATTTATTAAAAAATATACTCCAGAATCTATGGAAGTCACGCAGGAAATGGTCAGAAAAGCCAAGAAAATGTTTTATTCTGATATTTATATTGCCTGTACAGGACTATTAAAAAGAGGCGGGACAGAAACTAAAGAAAAGCCAGTAGGAACTTTTTTCTATGTGATTTCTTATAAAGATGAGCTCTATAGTTTCCGCTTTCTTTGCAGAGGAAAACCGAGAGAGAAATTAAAAAAACTGGCGAGAAATATTAATCTGAGCTTAATTGAAATCCTTGAAGGCAGTCGAGACAAGAAAAATAAATAGCTATTTATTTAGTTCTCACTGATCGCTAATACACGGATCATGAAAATGTTCTGCTATAAAAAATCCCAGCCGAAGCCGGGATTTTTTTATATTAAATTGGTCAATTAGTAAGGATAGTTAGGGAGAGGGCCGTTTGCTGGAATGGTGAGCCATTGTCCTGTTGCCAGGCGATTTGAACCGCCATCTGGTTGCGCATAGAAATACAAAGGTGCGGTAGGCAGATTAAGCATGGCGACTGAAGCATGTGCGGTTGCAGTTAAAGGCAAGCCATAAAGTGCATAGAAATCTTTAAGATCATAGCCCATGATTTTTGAACTGAGTACATAAATCAGGTCAGGGCGGCTCATGTTTTTCGCATTAAATGCACCTAGTCCCAGTTTATTCTTATCTGCTTGAGAAGCTTTACTTAAATCGATCTGGTTATATAAACGTTGTGCCGTATTCAGTAGGCGTATTAACTCAAATACACCCTGAAGATCAGGTCGCGATTTACCTTGATGTAAACGGGTATAGTTCATGGCCATCTGGATATGGAAAGCCTGCATCGATACATGATAGCCATCTTGCTATAAGCGTTTTTCCATGGCGGCACGTTGTACCTCACCTGACAGACCAAGACTTCGTGTATCCTTGATATTGGCATATAAAGTTGGGTGACGGAAATTGCTGGCATTACTGTCCTGAGCATATAGATGATATTTACGCATCATGCTTAGGCCTGCCAGAATGTTGTTATTACATTCCACTACGCAACCAATAGTTTTCCCGGTTTCAGTGGAAGGGAATACCATGGTTAAGACATCCTGAACAGTATTATGTCCCAGTTCATGCACCCAGCCCCAACCGGTATCAATACCAGTTGACCCATCTGATGGATTTCCTGAGCACAGGAAGCCACAGGTCGCAATCCAGCCCACAAAATGTTGAACACGGGGCACGATGAACTGTGCCGGTACAATCCCAGCCTAATTCATTACAACGCTGTGCCGTACTGCTATCCAGCGGCATGTTGTTATAACCGTTAGCAATGTGGTTACTGTCAAAGATTACGCCCTTAATCTGATCCACATAGGTACGTGCCGATCGATCACCAATGGCTTTTAAAGCATAGTCATTGGTCTGTTGAATTTCACCACCAACAAATTTAAAAGTGTTCCAGCCGAAGTTTCTACTTTGCAGGATGCTGGTGGCCTCGCTAATATCCGCTTCAGTGATCGTTTGAGTAAAATCATAATGCGCATATTTTGCTGCGCCTTTGATTTTTAAGGTCACCACCGAGCCTGCTTTGGCATTGCTGTAATTCAACATCAATGGTCCACCGAACGGGCTGATAAAGTCATTGCTTTGGCTGGCATCTAATTTCACGGCGAAACTATTGGGACGGCGAGGACGTTTATAGCCGCCATCATCAAAGGGATTGCCCCAGGCACGTAAATAGCTGGTCTGGACTGAAAGCTGCGCACCCTGAGCATCAACAATCTCAATACTGACAGGTTTGCCCGGAATGCTGGCACGACCAATTGTGGTAATTCCACTGCCTTGTGGAATGGTCACGGTAATGGTTTCGGCTTGCGCACTGACAGCCATGTTTTGTGCAGATGCTGGCATATAATCGCCAGCACCATTTGGATTCACCAATGTGGTTTTGCGTTTATAGTCCGTCCAGGAATCACTGGCATAAGTACGCATAAAAGTTAGAGCATCGCCATTTTTCGACAGTCCGCTGTAATTCACGCCTGGACGCCAGAGATCTGCCAATAACACCAAGGCTTTTAGAATCTGATTATTATTTTTTGCGCTAAATGCAGTAATGCCTTGTGCATTTAAATTTTGTAGATTGGTAGAAGCTTTATTGATTGTTTGAATCAACGGATTATTGGCATTTAAATCCCCTAAACGTACCGCACCTGGTGACTTGAAATATTCCAGCATTTGGATCGTACTATCAATGTCATTCACTTTATTCCATTGATCTGTGATGGAACGTCCTGAAGACATGAGTAAAGTATCTTGGCCACGCCAGTAATTATTATTGGTTTCAATCTTCAATGCCGAAAAGATTTTTTCCATCGGTGTAGTAACGTTATAACCCATTGCCTGGAAATATATTGGCTTACCTGCCTCCAGATATTCCTGAATCAAGCTGGATTCAAAATTATTGGCGCCAATATTACTGCCTAAAATCATCAGGTCAGCATCTTTCCAGCAGGTATTGGTTTGATCCAGTACATTACATTGTAGAAAGGTAACTTTAACCCCTAAATGCTGGGCAAAATAATTCTCTATCATGCTCAGGTTGGTTTGTGCCAGACCATTTACGGTAAGTTTTAGTTCTTGTTTAGGCTGTGCTTGTGTTTTCCCAGTTAATAGCCAGCGAAAACCATTGTTGAGCACGGGTGCAAAATCTACCATGTCAGGATTATTCGCTGAGATCCCCCCAAGCATATTCTGGCCAAAAGCCAGCGCACGGCCTTTACCGATTTGTGATGCGACTCCCAAACCACAGCCTTTATTCGCCTGCTGACTTAAATTCCAGCCGCAGGCTTGATCTGAAACTGCGATTGGTAGAGCTGCGCTTAAATCATAAGGATAAAGATTAATCGAAGCAGTTGGCGTAAATTGCAGTTGAGGTTGCAAAACTTTGCCATTCGAACTGGTATAGAGTGAGGTAATTAAACCCTTTTGCCATGTTTGTTGTTGCTTGGCGAGCTGCAGGGCCTAGTCTAGCAATGTAGCGGAATCTTGCTGAATCAAAGGTCGGGCATCACCTGTACTCAATGCCTTATTAATCCGGGTGGTTGTTGGCGTTTGTGGATTTAAAGGTGGTGTAATGCCATCAGGTGTTTCTACAGGTGAGGGGGATGATTCCTCGTTATCAGATGGATTAGTTGTTGATGGTGGATTAACAGCAGAATCTGGTGTTTCTGCAGGAGAAGATGGTCCGCTACTGCCATCTCCACCACAGGCAATCAGACTCATCGATAGCGATAAGGCTAGTAAGGCTGTTCTCAACCTCAAATAATTTCTTTCCACAATTTTCCCCAAGGTATAACCAAAAAGACGACATTATTTTTAAAGTTGTCGTAAATATCAGATGAGAATTATAGAAGTAAGTGGCGGTAAAATAGAACTAATATTTAATTTAAGTATATGTTTTTAATGATAAATAATCTTAAATGTGATGTGGGTTGATTTAATTTTTATTTGTTTTAATTAGGCCGCAGTTTAAAAATGGCCTCAACCCGAGCTGAAATTTCATGTTCTATCAGTTTTGACTTTGAACTTGAGCAGAGCCAGCGCAATTCTTTCTACATGTTGATAAGCAGGTTGCTCTAACTCTTCACCAAAAATATCCGGATCAATTTCCTCATAAGACCAGTTAATATTTTGATGCTGTTTCATCAAAGCTTCCAGATGCTGTAAGAAGCGATTGCCATCCTGACAAATAGTGACGCCAGTATATAAAAATAGACGTCCATCTGGACTGAGTCGTTGTAAACCCTGTTTAATAATCTTAAAAGACAATTCATTACCATCCAGTTCATTGCCACCATGACGGTATTGCCGTTGATCTGGATCAATTAAATAAGGGGGATTGGCAAAAATCAGGTCAAACTGACCTTCAAGACCAGAAAATAAATTACTCTGCACAGGATGAATCGAATTAAAACCTGAAAAATCAATATTAATCTGGCTATAGAGAAGGGCTTTCGGATTCAGATCTGCGACAAAGATTTCCTCATGATCTGGAAAATGTTTAGCTATATGAATTGCAGCAGCAGAAGTGCCACAGCATATTTCAGCCGCCCGTTTAAAAGAATTGGCCTGGCAAGATAAATACTGCTTTAAATGATAGGCAAAACGGTAAGTATCAGGACCAAAAAAAACAGCGTCCTGTTGGGTGGTGGGAAAGGCTGAGTGAATAAATAATTCGTCTTCGAGTGAAGCGACTCTGATCAGACTTTTATATGTATTATCCTGAACTTCCAAAAGCTGATGTTCTAACAATAATGAAAAAAGAACAGGATCAAGATCGGTAATTGTAAATTCCAGATTCCAGCCAAAGATATCCTGTAAGGTTTTATATTTATTTTTTTCGCTTCTTTTACGATCCAGAATCCGTTGATGGGAAAGTGGCGTAATGGCGGTAAACTGATATTGCTGCTGTTTTAAAAAGTCTAATAAAAAGTGCAGAGCTTGTTGCTGGCTGCTTTGGATTTCTAAAATCTGGTTCATTAGATGTGCTCTTCGGTTTATTCAGAATAAATGAAAAGGTGCATACACCTGTTTAATCTATACAAGATAATGACCAGAACAGCCATTCGCTATATTGATTCAATCAAAATGGATCAGCTCAATCTTCGCCCAAAATTTACTGTTGTTCGGTAAAAAACTGATGTGAATTGGTTTAATTTGTATAGTGGTATATTGAAGCCCAAATCCTTATAAAGAATGAATCACTTTTATTTTTATATGTTTTCTATAAAAATGCCGACTGATCAAAATGATGAGTCGGCATAGACTGAATATAAATAGAAGTTTTAATGAGTAGCTTCTGGTAAATCAAACCAGATCACCTGAGCATCTTCAATTGCTTTAATTTCTGCGTCATCCATAAAGGCAATCGCACCACCAGCTTCAACTGTATATTCCGAAATTTGTACTGAACCAGAAATCACATGTACATAATTGATATGCTGGGTTGCCTTAATATCTAGACTTTGACCTTGCTGGATCACTGCGGTTTTGACTTCTGCATTTTGACGAATGTGCATGGGTGCATTGTCATTTGGTCCACAAATTAAATGCCATTGATTTGGTTGTTCTTTTGCGTCCAGACGAATTTGCTGATAATTTGGCTGAGCATCATGTTCATTCGGAATGATCCAGATTTGCAGGAGATGCACCTGTTCATCGCCCTGGTTCATTTCACTATGACGTACACCGGTTCCAGCACTCATCAGTTGCCATTCACCTGCTGCAATACCGCCATGATTGCCCATACTGTCCTGATGAGTAATCGTGCCTTTCAATACACAGGTCAGGATTTCCATATTGTCATGCGTATGGGTACCAAAGCCCTGATGTGCATCAATCAGATCATCATTAATAACGCGTAAGGCACTCACGCCCATATAGTTCGGATTGTACCAGTTGCCAAATGAGAAGCTGTGTTTAGACTCCAGCCAGCCCATTTTTACATGACCACGATTTTCACTTGGATGTAGAAAAGCTTTCATGAATTTATCTCACTTTAATTTTTAACTTGAGATCATCATAACGTTGTTTTAATTCTTAAAAAATTATAAACAGGCGACAGATCATTGCATTTTTGCAACGATGTAAGAGAAAGCAGGTATAAAAAAGCCCACTCGTAAGCAGGCTTAGGTATTTAAATAAAGATTATTCAAGGAAACGCACTGTTACACCTGATTTCACTTTAAGGCCTAAATCATTCGCATCCCAGTTAGTCAGACGGATACAACCATGTGACGCAGTTTTAGAGATTGCAGATGGATTTGGCGTACCATGAATACCAAATGATTTTTTGCTTAAACCGATCCAGATATTACCTACAGGACCGTTTGGACCAGGTGGTAAAGAAAGTGGTTTCTTGTTGTTGCCTTGAACAAAGTTAGATGGTGAGTAGCTATACCATGGGTTTTTCGCTACGCCAGTCACTTTATAAGTTCCTGTTGGCGATGGAGTACTCGAACTGCCAATCGTTGCAGGGAAAGAAGCGATCATCTGGTTACGGCTATTGAACAGATAAAGCTGCTTAGCACCTTTATGCGCCACAATTAAATGAATATCTTCAGGAACTTCATTGCGGATATTGGCAACAATCAGCTTTTCCCCAGCTTTTTTGAAGGTAGCTTTTGGATTTAACTTTTTCAAAAAGTCTTCATCCATATGGAATTTTTCACCCAGCATTTCAGTTACGCGAGTGTAATACAGACCTTTCATTTTTGCCTGTAAGGCATAGTCAGAAGGAATAGACTCGGCATAAGGACCTTTCAGGTCTTCTTCAGTGATGGTGTATTCCACAAAAGCAGGCTTAGAACCCTGTTTAGCCAATAGGGCATCCCAAGTTTCCTGAGTCAATGTACCGGTTGGTTTAATACCATTCATTTGCTGGAAAGATGCGATCGCTTTCAAGGTATTTTTACCGCTAGTACCGTCAATCGCACCTGGAGAAGCATGGGCATTATTTAACATGACATGCGCACGTGCATATACCGGAAATTGGCCTTTACCAATATCTTCATACCAGCTTGCATTATTAAGGCCGTCTAAAGTCCAAGATGCTTTCGCAGCAGCAGAATTCGTCGCTGCTTTAGTCGTGGTTGGAGCAGCACCGATATCGGCAGTCTGGTCTTCAGTATCTTGTAATACATCTAATGCTTCAGAAGCTTTCTTCAGATCTTGTTGTTCTTGAGCACTAATTCGAGTTTCTGCTTGTGCTGCCGAAGCTTCAGTTGCTAAAGGATCAATCGGATCCTGAACCGCAACATCAGTGACAACTTGGGGGTTTAATGGTTGTTCAGCAGTAGACGCAGCGAAAACAGTACCTGCGAAAATGCAACCTAGACTCACAGCGAGCATTGTGCGAACTAACATGTAACTCAACCTTAAAAATATTTCGTTAACTATGTGAAAAAACACTATAAGTATTACAGAAAAAATGTGGAGATGCAGTAGTTCTTTTGTGTAATTCCTCACATTTGATCACTTAACATGATCGGTTTTTAAAGTCATGAGAAGTTATTCAAAATGCAGCCATTTTGTTATGATGTGGGCAATATCAAAGATAGATAGGAAAGTGAATGACGACCTTAAAAAATGATCGTTTTCTGCGCGCATTGTTACGTGAACCTGTAGATACTACCCCTGTATGGATGATGCGTCAGGCAGGCCGTTATTTACCAGAATATCGAGAAACACGTGCCAAAGCAGGGGATTTCCTTTCTCTTTGCAAAAATACTGAATTTGCCTGTGAAGTGACTTTGCAGCCTTTACGCCGTTATGAGCTGGATGCAGCCATTTTATTTTCTGACATTCTGACTGTA
Source organism: Acinetobacter sp. YH12137 (assembly GCF_013418535.1). Lineage (NCBI taxonomy): Bacteria > Pseudomonadati > Pseudomonadota > Gammaproteobacteria > Moraxellales > Moraxellaceae > Acinetobacter > Acinetobacter sp. YH12137. The sequence goes on from NZ_VPBW01000008.1 coordinate 39,872, forward strand.
CCAGATGCTTTAGGTCTGGGTCTTTATTTTGAAGCAGGTGAAGGTCCGAAATTCCACAAAACTGTGCGGACTGAACAGGATGTGGCTAATTTATCCAAATTTAATGCCAAGTCTGACCTTGATTATGTAATGAATACAGTATCGACTATTCGTTCGGCTTTGGGGGGGCAAGTACCATTGATCGGCTTCTCCGGCAGCCCGTGGACCTTGGCGACGTATATGGTTGAAGGGGGTTCCAGTAAAGATTTCCGCTTCACTAAAAACATGATGTACGCACAGCCAGAAGTTCTGCATGCTTTATTAGAACGTTTAGCAGATGCTGTGACTGAATATCTGAATGCCCAGATCGATGCCGGTGCTCAGGCAGTGCAGATTTTCGATAGTTGGGGCGGTGCACTTGCGCATCGTGAATATATTGAATTTTCACTCAATTATATGCAGAAAATTGTGGCAGGTTTGCAACGTGAAAAAGATGGCCGCAAGATTCCAGTGATTCTGTTTACCAAAGGTGGTGGCCAATGGCTAGAGCCTATGGTCGCGACCGGTGCAGATGCTTTTGGTCTGGACTGGACCACGCCGCTCAATGTTGCACGCCAGACTGTTGCAGGTCGTGCTGCGCTACAAGGCAACCTGGATCCGGCAACTTTATATGGCATTCCGGACGCGATTGCTAAAGCGACCAAGTTGATGCTGGATGATGCCTATGCCAACGGTGAAAAAACCGGTTATGTAGCCAACTTAGGTCATGGCATTACCCAGTGGGTGGATCCAGCCAATCCTAAAGTATTTATTGATACCGTACATGAGTACAGCGCTAAATATCTTTAGGATGTAAACCTTGATCGACTTTTTTAAATCAGGGTTTGAATTTACCTATAAGGCAGCTTCGGCTGCCTTATTTGGGATTCTGCTCCTGCTTGCTTTTGCACAAACCGCATCAATGGGTAGTGAACTTTTTTATGGTTTCTACCGCTATGACTATCTATTATTTTTTGCTTTACTGATTCAGATGGTATTGCTCTATACCAAACTGGAATCTTGGGCCGAAGCCAAAGTAATTGCCTTGTTCCATATCATGGCGATGGTTATGGAAATTTTCCTGACCCATCCGGCGATTGCATCCTGGCAATATCCACAACCTGCAATTTTTAAAATACTGACGGTGCCTTTATTTGCCGGCTTTATGTATTCGGCTGTCGGCAGTTTTTTTGCACGTTCCTTACGCTTATACCAAGTCTCATTTGAAAAATTGCCGCGCTTTAGCCACATGCTGGCCTTGGCAGTCTTGTCCTACATCAACTTCATGAGCAAATTCTTTATTCCGGACTATCGCTTGCTGTTATTTGTCTGGAGTGTAGTGATGTTCTGGAAAACCAGAATTCGATTTCAGTTGAATCAGCATGCTTTTCAGCTGCCGATGTTGCCTGTCCTGTTGATTTTGGCTTTCATTATCTGGGTGGCTGAGAACATCAGTACCTTTTATCAGATCTGGCTATATCCAAGCCAGGTAGAAAAATGGCATATGGTCGGTTGGGGCAAGCTCGGTTCCTGGTATTTACTTTTATTGCTCAGTCTGGTGCTGGTATTAAAGATTCTAGGACAGCGTAATTCTCAAGGTAACTGGAGTCTAAAAACCCGGTAAAACTATTCTGTTTATCTTTATGTAAATCAGACAGTTTTTTCATTGCGCCAAATTAGACTTCCCGCTACTCTCCTGAATGTGTAATGAAGATTACATCATTAGCGTAATAACAAAAGATGCATGAGAATAACCGGAGAATAAGTATGTTAAAAAAGATTATGCTCGCTGTGGTATTGGCAACGGGTTCTGGTATGGCGATGGCGGATAGAGATGTAGGTTGTGGTATTGGTAGCCAGGTATGGGCAGGCCAGTCAGGCATTATTCCTAAGCTGCTTGCAGGTACAACAAACGTCCTGTTTACTAACCAGTGGCTGGGTATTACTTTCGGTACTTTAGGATGTAGCCAGGGCGGTACAGTAACGGCTCAAGTCGTGACTTTTACCAATGAAAATGCTGAGGCATTGGCACGTGATATGGCCGTAGGTGAAGGTGAAAGCCTGAATGTACTGGCTGAACTGCTAAATATCAAGGCAGAAGACAAAGCACGTTTCTTCACTGTATCTAAGCAGAATTTCTCTGAAATCTATTCAGAAGAAAACCAGAATACTTTACAAGTGTTAAGTACTCTACAAACAGTCATGGCTAAAGATGAAGTATTAAAAGCTTATATCTAAGTATCGCTGTAAAAACCCTGCTGTCCTGGCAGGGTTTTCTTATAAATAAAAACTGAAAAGAACCGTAGACTGAATGAAATATGCTTTTTTGCTCTCAGCCTTGCTGTGGAGTCCGCTAAGTTTTGCATCCGAAATTTCTCCAGATATTCAAGCTTATCTAGAACAAGCCACACAAAAAAAATTGCACCAGACTTCGACCTGGAAGCGTTTGATGTATGCCAATGCTGAAGGAAAAAGTGAAGTCAGTTATGCTGGCTATTTTCTGGCAAAGCCGGGCAAGACAGATCTGCAGCTTGAATTAAAGCAAAATATACAGGCATTGTTTGAGCCCGCAGAACCCAATCAGTCTGTACGATGTAAATTCCCGGCACGTAGTCAGTGGTTAATGCAACAGCTGAATATTTCTGAACAGCAATTGCCTGAAGCGAGTTGCCCGGATTTTGAGCGCTGGATGAATGAAGTCAAGCCTTATCAGGCGACCCTGATTTATGCCACCGATTATATGGGTAATCCCAGCTCCATGTTTGGTCATACTTTGCTGCGTCTGGACCCAAAAGACCAGCAGCAACTTAATCTGGTTTCTTATGCGGTCAATTATGCTGCCACAGTCGACAGCAATGATAACTGGTCCTTTGCCTGGAAAGGGCTGACCGGCCAATATCCGGGTGAATATTCCTTGATGCCGTATTACCGCAAAGTCAAGGAATATGGTGACTTTGAAAGCCGTGATTTATGGGAATATGAACTTAATCTGACGCCTGAAGACACCGGATTTCTGGTGAAGCATCTCTGGGAAATGCAACAGGTAAGTTTCCCTTATTATTTCATTAATGATAACTGTGCCTATCGTCTATTAGGGCTTTTTGATCTGGTGCGTCCTGAACTGAACTTGCAGCAGCAATTCGATACCGCCGCGATTCCGGTCGAAACTTTAAAAGTTGTGGAACAGCAGGGACTGATCAGGAAGAAAATTTATCGTCCGGCGCTGGAAACTCAATTGCTGGCTCAAGCCCGGCAACATGGCAAATCCTTGGCAAAAACTGCGCATCAGGTGGCTTATGCAGAAACCTCTGAAATGGAAGCCATGCTGCAACATTATCCGGCTGAAGACCAAGCCAAGATTCTGGAAATGGCCTACGACCATTTATATCTGGATTTTCTTCGTCAAGAAGTTGATGAATCTTTTGCCCAGCCGCGCTTTCGCAAATTATTGGGCTTAAGAAGTCAGTTGGCGATAGACAAACAGCGTCAGCAGCCAGAGCGTCCAAAAATAGATCCGGTTCAAAGCCATCATGCCCGAAATATCGTTCTTGAAACTGGGCAAGTACAGGGTGAGACTTTTGTGCAGTTGGGGCATCGTCAGGCTTATCACGACCTCATGGATCCGCAAGGCGGGCTTCGTACAGGAACCCAATTATTATTCCTTGATGGTGCATTGCAGTATCGTGATGACCGCGTGAAGCTGGAGCATCTGGATCTACTTACAGTAAATTCCTATAACCCAATTAATGCGTTTAAAGCGCCGTTATCTTGGGGTTTTAGTTTGGGCTGGAAACAGGAAGCACTGGATCAGCATGGCCAGTTTAGTACCGAGCAGCAGCATGGCGTAGCCAATTTTCAGGTCCAGGGGGGCTATAGCTGGGCAAATGAAGCACGTGAACATCTCTGCTATGTGCAGCTACAAAATCATGTGCAGGCCGGAAAGGCGCTAGACAAAGGATGGCGTATCGGTATGGGGCCAACGGTGGGTTGCCAGAATATCTGGACGAATCAGGTTAATAGTCTGGTACAGGTAGAATTACCATACTGGGAAGATTCTCATCAGTGGCAACTGAAGTTGAAAAGCCAGTTGCAATATGCATGGAATACACAAAATGCCATTCGGGCGGGCTGGGAATATCAGCAACAGGACTCGAAAGACTGGGAAAAATGGAGTCTGGGCTTAGTCCATTATTTCTGATTTGGCGAACATAACATCGAATATTGAGTAAATTAATTTTATAGATCAAATGACTTGTATTTGAATGTTTAAAATAAATTCATGTTCGGAGACTTCTACCGATATTATCAAAGATTGTATTCAGTAATTGGGTTAAAATGCCTGAATATTGTTGTATTTGTCACATAATATCACTGCGAATCGCAAAGTATCGGGAAAAGTTATATGAATAATGAGTGTATGGCTATGCTGGCGGAGCAGTGGGAGCAGATCTGTCAAAATTATTCATCAGATGATTTGCTACACGCATTTCAGTTTATTCAAGACCACTCTTTGGTACTGGTAGAAGAATTCTATAAAAATATGCTTCTGGAAGAAGAAGCATCTCAGTATTTTACTGATGAGCTGATTCAGCAGCGTTTACGCGATACTTTACATCAATGGCTTTCAGAAAGTTTTAGTGTAGCGCTGAATAAGCGTTATGCAGAGGCTGTGCAAAAACAGAATATCGTTGGACATGTGCATGCACGCGTCGGGATTCCATCCTGGCTGATTATGCGCGGTGTACGAGAAATTCAGCGCAAAATGTTTGAATTGCTGAGTTTAAATCCGCAGCCGAACATGCTTACTACCTGTAGTTATATTGTACAAATCATGGGATTTGCCACAGAAATTATGTGTCGTTCCTATGAGGCGAAATCCGTCCAGAATCAGGAAATGAAGCACAGTTACCGGGTATTTTCTGCAATGCAAGATGTCGCGGTACAAAAAGATAAACAGCGCAGTTCATTGCTGGATTGGGAAAATGAGCTGATGTTCAAGGTCTTTTCTGGAACTACAGGCATTAGACATCAAATGCTGTCCAAGTCAGAATTTGGCTTATGGTTTATTCATAAGGCGTCTTATGCCTTTACCGGTTCTGATCAGGTCGATTTAATTATCGAGCGAATTTATCAGATCGATACGCTGAATCAGGCAGTGCTGGAATGTACTGAAAAAGATCAGATGCTGAATCTGATTCAAAGTATTCGTGACTTAAACCGTGAAATACAGCACTTGGTCGATCAATTATTCCAGGTTGCAGATTACATCGAATCTGGAAATGACTCTCTAACCCAGTTATTGAATCGCCGTTATTTAAATACCATTATTTCACGTGAAATCAATTTCTCTCGTGATAACCAGACACCATTATCCTTGCTAGCGATTGATGCCGACTTCTTCAAAGCCATTAATGATAAATATGGTCATGCAGCCGGCGATCTGGCCTTAAAATTTATTGCTGATGCCTTACAGAAATATATTCAGGGCAGTGACTATGCGTTCCGTGTCGGTGGGGAAGAATTCCTGCTGCTGCTGGTGGATTCCGATGAAAGACGCGCGCTGAACATTGCTGAAAATATCCGTACATATGTAGAGCATGGCCTGATCAGTACGGCTCAAGGACAGCAATTTAGACTCACGGTTAGTATCGGCTGCGCGTTATTTGATGGTCATCCGGATTACCAAAGATTCCTGGATGCCGCAGATGCTGCACTGTATATGGCTAAAAATACAGGGCGTAACCGGGTCTATCTGGCGCAACCTTCTCAAATTCAGGGCGCACAAAAAGCGTCTGTCTAATTTAAAATTTGCTGCTGAATCGCAGCCTGAAATTGCTGTTTTTGCCGTACATATTCGGGATGGACTTTGGCTTTATCCCATTTTTGTTTAAATATTTTCGCTGCAGCAGCTTTAACCGGATCTTCAGAACTGCGCGGCAATTCCTCACGCCCATGCGCACCACTTAAACTCTTTTTATCATCTGGAACCGGACCATCGTATTTTTTGCCGCCTTTATGATTGGCATAACGTCGGGCGCGGGTATAACCCATTTGTAAAAACTTGCGTGCCATATCGGCCCCGACGAAATCTTCCTGTTTTAAATATTCCAGAAATAGGGCATAAATTTTTTCACTACTGGCTTGGGCTTTTTCAGCATCTGCAAAACGCCAGTGGGGCAGAATTTCCGACTTATAAGGTTCTACTAAAAGCACGCCTTGCTCACCGCGTCCAATCCGGTATAAGTCCGGCCGTTTACGGAAATCAATTTTTTTAAAATCCAGACTATAGTCAAAACTATTTGAATGAACACGTGAAGGGCGTTTAGGCGGATCAGGCTGTTTTCTACTCATGGCTGTTTCCAGAATTTATACACTTGGATCATGCAGCTTTCTAAACAAAAGATCTGTATTTAAACATGGCAGGAAATGTAGTCAGGAAATTAATTATGCAGCATCAATTTGTTTATTTTTAAAACTAGGGAAGTTAAGTTAATGAGACAACTTTTTGAAAAGAATGTAGGGATAAAATTTTAAGAAATTGAATGAATACGTAGAAAAGTTAAGGAATTGATTGCAAAATTCCTTAACTGATGAAGATATTGAATTCGTACTTATCTTTTAACTTTCTACTACGACATAATATTTTTTAACGGCTTCAACCACTTCAAAAGTGCCAATAAAACCGGGTGGAATAATGCCGGCTTCACCTGCCTTGATTTCAACAAAGGATTGTCTTTGAGCATCATGTAAACGGACGATCCCTTCGATTACCTGAAAGAATTCCTGTTTATTCTCGGCAAATACGATATTCCAGGCACCCACTTCACATTGCCAGATTCCGCAATCCATATTGGGATGTTGATAGGCACTCTGGGTCAGGCGTTTAGGATTGCCTTTAACCAGCCGGTCTGGCCGTGGATAATCGATACTTTCTTCAGCCTGGCCTAAACCTTGACCCGCAATCCAAATAGATGACATTTTCGTAACCTCATCGTGTAAAAAAGCCCCAATATCAATTGAGGCTTTCATGTATGAATCTATATTAATAACTTTCTGGTACAGCGCCTAAAAACTCACGGCGGACTTCTTTATCGGTTTTAAAGTCACCGATAAATGACACCGTACGCGTCGTCGATTCCTGTTTGCCAACACCACGCATCATCATACACATATGTGCTGAATCAATCATCACAGCCACACCACGTGCATTGGTGACTTCAGCAACCGCTTCTGCGATTTGCTGGGTCAGATTTTCCTGAATCTGCAAACGACGGGCAAACATTTCAGTAATTCGGGCAAATTTAGACAGCCCCAATACGTTGCCTTCAGGTAAATAGGCAATATGTACACGGCCATAAAATGGCAATAAATGGTGTTCGCAGAGTGAATAAAATTCGATATTTTTCACTAAAACCATTTCACGGTTATCTGATGGAAAAACTGCACTATTGGTTACTTCTTCCAGAGTCTGGCTATAACCTGAGGTTAAATACGAAAACGCTTTCGCAGCACGCACGGGCGTATCTTTGAGACCAGGGCGATTGAGATCTTCACCAACGGCAGTAAGAATGTTTGCGTAAGATTGCTGCATAGTCATATGACGTATTCACTTAAACTGAGAATGAACAAGGACGGCATTGTAGCAGAAATCTTTTACAATGCCTTATTTTGGGGGTAAATCCGCTTACTGTTTAAACTTTGGATTTTTTTCTGCACGTTTTAGCAAAACTAAAACTGCGCCAGTGCCACCCTGTTTTTCAGGCGCACTGACAAAGGCCAGAACATCACGGTGCTGACGTAACCAGCCGTTGACATAAGTTTTTAAAATCGCTTCCGGCCCTTTGCCATGTACGATCTTGATCACGTTCTGGTTTTCATCTTTGGCGATCTGGATAATCTGAAGCACAGCCTGACGTGCCTCTTCGACCGTACAACCATGCAGGTCGACAGCTTCGAACCAGCGCAGATTGCCTGCTTTTAAATCTTCAAAAACCTTATGCTGCAAGGTCGCAATGCGGTAGCTTAAGCTCGCTTGACTGCCAACCGGATTGAGCATGGCTTGAGTATCAGACAGGACGGTTTCATCGGTATGCATGGGGCCTTCGGCAGCAGCACGCTTGGCCAAAGTTTGCGCATCGACTTTTTTCTTGGGAGATTTTTCTATTTTCGCAATATTGCCGGCATCAATTTTTTGTACGCCTTGCATCTGCTTGCGAAATAGATCGAGGTCTTCCTCCTGTTCCTGCTCCGCTGTTTTCACGACAGGGGCAACAGGTTCAGCCTTAGGCTGAGGATGACTAATTTGCTTTTTAAGATCTTTGAGTAAATTGTACTGATCTTTAGAAAGCGAAGAATCGTGTTTGCTCATAATCTGGAAACGGGGGAGATACTGAATTTGGTAAATTATAGTCTTAAATAACTGAAAGGAGAAATGAATTGCACTAAATACAACATATCCCAAACCCAGCATTAATTTCTCAATAGTTTTCTAAGATTGTATAGCTTGATGAACTTTAAATAGAAAATAATTCATGAATATTCTCCTTTTATCATCTTAACAGTTGCCTCGATGGAACATCTCTCTTTAAATATAAATCAATCAAACCTGGAAAATAAAAAAATGAGTTATTCAGGCAGTTGTTTGTGTGGCGATGTCCAGTTCAAAGTAAATACGAATATTCAGGCCATGTATCATTGTCACTGCAGTTTATGTCGTAAACAGAGTGGTACGGCCGCGAATGCAGCAACTTTAGTTCATCAGCAATATTTTGAATGGACCTCAGAACAGACTTCAATTTCCTGCTATCAAAAAGAGACCGGATTTCGTTCTCATTTTTGTCAACACTGTGGCTCGCCTGTACCGAATCAGGTAGGTACAATTGCATTGATCTGGATTCCTTTAGGGCTTCTGGATCAAGCACCCAAAATTCAGCACAGACTGAGTTTTTGTCTGAACTCGAAGGTGGATTGGGCAGATGAAATCAAGGCGGATAAGTCCTATTCTGAACTGCCAGAATTTGAAAAATTAATCTCTTATTTTGATCATTCAACTCAGTATTAAATGAATTTGGTTAATAGAAATAAAAAAAGCCCCATGCTGAGATGGGGCTTTTTTTATACTTAATATTTTAAACCGATTCAGGCTCACCGAATAAATCACGGAAAGCATGATCTGGACGTGGCTGTTTCATGAAACTTTCACCGACCAGGAAGGCATGAATATCATGTTCCTGCATCATCGAAACATCAGCAGGGGTCGCAATACCGCTTTCAGTGACCAGCAGGCGTGAAGGATCCAGTAATTTTTTCAGACGTAGTGATGTATTCAGGTCGACATCAAAAGTTTTTAAATTACGGTTGTTCACACCCAGCAGACAACGATCAGGCAGTTTTAAAGCACGTCCTAATTCTTCTTCATCATGCACTTCAACCAGTACATCCAGATTATGCTCAAATGCGGTTTTAGACATTTCCTCTAACTGCTGATCAGACAGACAGGCCACGATCAGCAAGATACAGTCTGCATGTAGGGCACGCGCTTCAATCACGCCATAAGGATCGATCAGGAAATCTTTACGCAGCGCAGGCAAGTCACAGTATGAACGGGCAATCTGAATATTTTCATCAGCACCCTGAAAAAAATCCACATCAGTCAGTACAGATAAACAGGCAGCGCCGGCATCCTGATATTGTGCCGCAATTTCTGCAGGATTGAAGTTTTCACGAATCACGCCTTTGGACGGAGAAGCCTTTTTAATTTCAGCGATTACACCCGGACGTTTAGACATTAAAGATTGAGCAAAACCACGTACAGGTGTCGCGCCTTGAGCTAACTCTTCTATATCCTTATAGCTTTTCTGCTTCAAACGAAGAGCGAACTCTTCTTTCTTACGATCAACAATTTTACCCAAAATTGTATTTGCAATATTAACCATGATTCAAATTCCTGACCGTATTAAGCTTCATATTGTTTGATGGTTTTGGTGAATTCAGACAGCACGCTCATTTTTTCCAGTGCCTGGCCACCATAAATAATATCGTGTGCCAATGCCACACCTTGCTTATAGCTTGAAGTCAGGCCTGATACATAAATACCAGCACCGGCATTTAGGGCAATCATATTGGCAGCCTTATGACCGATCTCAGATTTCTTCTTGCCTAAGGCATCTTTAATCAGAGCCAGACTTTCTGCTGAACTTTCAATAATTAAGCCAGTTAAGGTTTGCGATTCAATGTCGACCTGTTCAGGAATGATTTCCCATTCAGTGATTTCACCGTTTTTCAGCTCAGCCACATGCGTCGAAGAAGCCAGACTGATTTCATCTAAGCCATCACGTGAATGTACGACCATGACATGTTCAGCACCGAGCTGTTTCATGACTTCTGCAATTGGGCGGCAAAGTTCATTGGAAAATACCCCGATGACCAAACGTTTTACGCCGGCCGGATTCGTAAGCGGGCCGAGCAGGTTGAAAATACTGCGAATACCCAGTTCTTTACGTGGACCAATCGCATATTTCATGGCTTTGTGATGATTCGGTGCGAACAGGAAGCCCACACCAATATCACGGATACAGCGTTCGGTTTGCTGCATATTCAAATCAAGATTAATGCCTGCCTGTTCCAGTAAATCTGAAGAGCCTGATTTGGTAGAAACACCACGGTTACCATGTTTGGCAATCGTTGCACCAGCTGCTGCAATTACAAAGGCTGAAGCGGTAGATACGTTAAACAGGTTTTGTCCATCACCGCCTGTACCGACGATATCCACCAGATGAGGGACATCACTGACATCAATTTTGGTTGCCAGTTCACGCATGACACGTGCTGCAGCAGTAATCTCGTCAATACTTTCGCCTTTCAGGCGTAGACCCATGAGCAGAGCACCGATCTGGGCATCGGTTGCTTCGCCAGACATAATGGTGCGCATCACGTCTTCCATTTGTTCCTGAGTCAGGTGAATGTTTTTAGTAATATTGCTTAAAGCTTGTTGAATATTCATGACTTGCGTTTTGCTCATTATGCGTAAATTTCAAGAAAGTTTTTAAAGATCTGATGACCATGCTGGCTCAGGATTGATTCCGGATGGAACTGCACACCTTCAATCGGTAGTGTCTTATGTTTAATCCCCATGATTTCTTCCATAGAGCCATCTTCTTCATTGGTCCAGCAGGTCACTTCCAGGCATTCTGGTAAAGTGGCCTGATCAATCACCAGCGAGTGGTAACGCGTTGCAGAGAAAGGATTCGGCAGGTTGCTAAAAATGCCTTTGTCGCTGTGATACATATCAGACAAGCGACCATGCATGACGCGTTTGGCACGAATAATATCGCCGCCAAAAGCCTGACCAATACTTTGATGCCCCAGACAAACACCGAGCAGGGGAATCTTACCGCCAAAATGCTGAATGGCAGGAATCGAAATTCCCGCTTCACTTGGCGAACATGGACCAGGACCAATCACCAGATACTTAGGTTGCCATCGCTCAATATCCTCCAATGTCACGGCATCATTGCGGACTACTTTTACTTCTTGATTCAGTTCGCCAAAATACTGGACGATGTTATAAGTAAAGGAGTCATAGTTGTCGATCATTAGAAGCATGAGCTTAACCTATTGAAATTATTGCACTTAACTGTGCTAAAGTGATCCAGATTGAGCTTTATCGGGACTTGTTGCAAGTCTAGGGAATACACGACTAAATCGTTGATTTCATTGTGTGAAAATAAAGCACGCCTCATCATAGCAAAAAATAGCCACATCGGGCGCAATAATTTTTCAATTTTCAGCCGGGTGAGTACCTCCCAGCCTTTTAAATATTTTAAATGTGCGTATAAGTAATTAACTGACGAAAAGTAAGTTTAAATAAATATTGCAGTTATTATTTTTTTAAATTAAAAATAAATAGGTTTTAAATTATTAAAATAATTATGCTGAAAAAAACATCATTTGAATAATAATGCATGGGATAAATCAAACAATAAGATCGACAATTTGAATAAAAGTGACTCAAAATAGTGATCTTTTTAAGTACATAAACCTACAGATCACGCTTTGTAACTGATAAAACTTAACCAGAATTAAACGAAATCGAATATTTTTTAAACTAAATTAGCATAAAAACGCAATTCCTCACTGAAAAGTGCTCCTATTCTTACCTAATATGAAATCATCGCACTATTTAGGTGCGCTAAAAAAATACCTGCAACAAATCTCAGGAAGAATGCTTGAATATAGTGCATTTAGTTTAAGTCACAGTATAATAGCGACAAGGTATTTTTATCTTCCTATGTTTTCTTATAAAGATTTCAAGATTTTAGATATACTTTTAAAAGTTGGTACGCTAATTGCTTAATAGATACCAACTTCTAACACGCACTTTGCGAGTGCAACAAAAAACATCGGAGCAAAATGAGCATGGCGAACAAGGTCCTTCAACTCATACAAGAAAGTGGCGCGAAATGGGTCGATTTTCGCTTTACTGATACCAAGGGTAAAGAACAGCACGTTACTTATCCAGCAGACAGTATTGATGAAGATACGTTTGAAGACGGCAAAATGTTTGACGGTTCTTCAATCGCAGGTTGGAAAGGCATCGAAGCATCGGACATGATCTTACGTCCAGATGCAGAAACAGGTTTCATCGACCCGTTCTTTGCAGAGCCAACTGTTGTTGTGACTTGTGACGTTATCGAACCATCAACTGGTCAAGGTTATGAACGTGACCCACGTTCGATTGCTCGCCGTGCAGAAGAATACCTGAAATCTACAGGTATCGGTGATACTGCATTCTTCGGTCCAGAACCAGAATTCTTCGTATTTGACGAAGTGAAATGGGACATCGACATGTCTGGCGCGCGCCACACATTGATCGCTGAAGAAGCTGCTTGGTCTACTGGTAAAGATTACGAAGCAGGTAACTCAGGTCACCGTCCACGTGTTAAAGGTGGTTATTTCCCAGTTCCTCCTGTTGATTCTCATCAAGATATGCGTGCAGACATGTGTGCAAAAATTGAAGAAATCATGGGCCCAGGTCGTGTAGAAGTACATCATCACGAAGTTGCATCTTGCCAGTTAGAAATTGGCGTGAGCTTCAACACAATGGTTCGTAAAGCTGACGAAGTACAACAGTTCAAATATGCTGTTTGGAACGTTGCGCACCAATACGCTAAAACTGCAACCTTTATGCCTAAACCAATGGTAGGCGACAACGGTTCTGGTATGCACGTTCACATGTCGATCTCTAAAGATGGCAAGAACCTGTTTGCTGGTGATGAATATGCAGGCCTTTCAGAAATGGCATTGTACTTCATCGGTGGTGTGATCAAACATGCTCGTTCATTGAATGCGATCACTAACCCATCTACAAACTCATACAAACGTTTGGTACCTCACTTCGAAGCACCGATTATGCTTGCTTACTCAGCGCGTAACCGTTCAGCTTCTATCCGTATTCCTTATGTTTCTAGCCCTAAAGGCAAACGTATCGAAGCACGTTTCCCTGATCCAATGATGAACCCGTACCTAGGTTTCGCTGCATTGTTGATGGCGGGTATCGACGGTATCCAAAACAAAATTCACCCAGGTGAAGCTGCTGACAAGAACCTGTACGATCTTCCTCCTGAAGAAGAAGCGAAAATCCCTACAGTGGCACACAGCCTTGAAATGGCACTTGAATCTCTTAAAGAAGATCATGACTACCTGCTTAAAGGTGGCGTGTTTACTAAAGAAATGCTTGATGCTTACATCGAACTTAAGACTGAAGATGTACGTCGTCTGAACACGACTACTCACCCAGTTGAATTCGACATGTACTACAGTCTGTAATTCTGATCTGAATTTCATTGTAAAAAAGACCCGCCTTTGTGCGGGTTTTTTTGTATGATGCTGTTATTGATCAAAGATATGAAGTTATGGCACAACGTAAAAGACATACCGGCTTTTTTCCCTGGATTGATCCTCAGGATCATAGTAAAGGCTTTAAACTGAATTTTTCTGAAGTGACCTATGTAGAAGTTGCGCGTACATCTGAAGGTTATAAGCAGGTCGAGTTTGTGGCATTACGTCATCCTGAGCTGGCTTTGGACTATGACTACCCACAAAGTTTTTATCTCACCACAGATGGCATGATTTTGAAAAAGCTGCCAAATGGAAAATATGAAGTGATTGCAAAGACAGATAATGCCTAATCGTGAAGTTGATAACGTTGTGAGTGTAAAATTTAAAAATCCACATGGACCGCATATACCTGCTGCGCTTCGAGAATGGCTGTATGCCTCGGGATCATTGACGCAGCAGTTAACAGATCTGGCCGGTGGACAGTTTCGGGTAGAACCACAGCAGGAACATTTTCAGCGTCTGGAATTTGTAGATTCCCGTTGGATGCAGATGCCACATCAGCATACGTCCTGGGTGCGGGAAAGCTATTTATATGGCTGTGAAGAGCAGCCTTGGGTCAAAGCAAAAAGTATATTTCCGATATTAAGCTTGCAAAAACGTGCGCGGATTTTTCAGCACATTGGATCGAAGCCGATTGGCTGGCTATTATTCCAGCGGACCAATCCACAGTGTGAGCGACGTGTGATTTATCTGGAAGAGGGCTGGACCCGCCAGAGCTGCTATACTTGGCATGGTTGTAAATTTATTGTACAAGAAACATTTTTACCGGCATTTGAACACTTTATACAAAATCAACAGGCTTAACTTGATATGGCAACTGCACAAGCAATTACCTGGCGTGAACGTCTGAGCGCCTATTATTATCTTTGTCGTTTTGATAAGCCAATTGGCACAGAGCTGGTCTTTTGGCCGACCATGTGGGCGCTATGGGTCGCAGCAAAAGGTGTTCCTGATCTCAGTATTCTGGTGCTGATGATTCTAGGTGTAATTTTTATGCGTGCAGCGGGCTGTGCCATTAATGACTTTGCCGACCGTAAAGTGGATGCGCATGTCGAGCGTACCAAAACCCGTCCCTTAGCCACCGGTATTATTAGTGCTAAAGAAGCAGTGATGGTCTTTCTGGTGCTCGTCACAGCCAGTGCCTGCCTGTTATTTTTCCTGCCGATTGAAACCTTTTACTGGTCATTTGGCGCGTTATTTTTAGCGTTCATTTATCCATTTATGAAACGCTATACCCATTTGCCGCAGGTATTTTTGGGAGCTGCGTTTTCCTGGTCCATTCCTATGGCCTATACCGCGGTCGGGCAGACACCGGACTTAACCTGCTGGTTACTGTATTTTGGCAATCTGGCTTGGACTGTGGCGTATGACACGCAATATGCAATTACCGATCGTGAATACGATTTAAAGATTGGAGTAAAATCCACAGCCATTTTATTTGGTCAGCATGATATTCAGATCATTAGTACCTTACAGGCTCTAAGTCTGGTCTTGATTGGCTCGGCGTTATGGATTGAGGATTTGCTT
This sequence comes from Acinetobacter sp. YH12137, assembly GCF_013418535.1. NCBI lineage: Bacteria > Pseudomonadati > Pseudomonadota > Gammaproteobacteria > Moraxellales > Moraxellaceae > Acinetobacter > Acinetobacter sp. YH12137. Next base: position 55,316 of record NZ_VPBW01000008.1, read on the forward strand.
GTTCCATTTGGCCTGATGGGTCTGCTCGCAGTCGCAATTGATTTTATTTACCAATGGTCAAAAACTCGAGATAAGGACCCGCAGCGCTGTTTCTGGGCCTTCCGGCATAACCGTTGGGTGGGGCTGATGATTTTCCTTGGAATCTTTGCCGCGCTTCTGTAACTGCACCTTGTCGATTCATAACAAAAGCATCCTATAAGGGTGCTTTTTTTTATGCTTAATTCAAGATTCTTCATGAAAATCATAAACAACAATAAGGGATTAGAATATGAATAATGTAGTGAAAAACGGTTTCAAAAAAACCTGTCTGGCACTGGTATGTTCCATGTCATTGTTTATGACTGCGTGTAATGACGATGACAATGATTCGTTCCGACCACAGGAAAGGGTATTTTTAAGTCAACAATCTTATGATGAGGATACCTTGCCTGAAGCATCGGATATTCAAGTCATACGCTATAATATGCCAAACGTAAATGGTGAACGGGCTGAAGCGACAGCCATGGTATTTTATCCAAATACGCCTCAACCATCAAGACGGATGGAGGGTGGTGGTTTGGGAACATGGCACGGTGGGTAGCGGTGATTCTTGTGCACCAAGTAATAACCAGCTGAATAATAATTTTAGAGGATTGGCCAGCAGCTTGCTTGCACAGGGATATGTGATTGTTGCACCCGATTATGAAGGATTAGGTACTCGGGGGATCCATCCTTATTTAAATTTAAAAAGTGCGGCACAATCGGCTATCTATGCAGTAAGAGCCTTTAAAGAACAACAAGGAAATCGATTTAATGGTGCTTGGGTTTCAGTGGGACAATCCCAGGGAGGACACGCATCACTTGCAACAGCCCAGTTTGCCGATGAAGATCCAAATTATAAGGCGGCAGTTGCAGCAGCTCCGGCCTCAAGTCTGGGCTATATTATCAGTGAAGTAGCACCGCAAGCGCTTAGTGCTTTGGTTGAGGCTGGACAAGATAATGCTGCGAAAGCGGTCTATGCAGAATTATTGGCATATGCGGCTTATGTGGCTGTAGGGATTAAAGCTTATGAACCAGGCTTTAACTATCGCAATATATTTTCAAGCCGTGCAGCGATTGTGGCTGAAAAGGCAGAAGGCACGACTGGAGAAAATGGACTTTGTTTAGGGCCACTGATTACTGAATATATGCAAGATATTGATGATTATCTGGTGAATAATCCGGAAAAAACAGTCGTGGACTATCCGGGATTAGTAGAAAACTTCCAGAATAATTCGTCGGTTGAAAAGTTCCTTGAGAATAATCAGCCTGCAACTGAAAAAATTAATGTTCCTGTGATGATCATTCAAGGTACTGCAGATATGGCTGTTCCGTATCCAGTAACAAATACTTTACAACAGGGCTTGAAAGATATGGGAACCACAGTGAATTTTGTAGAGGTAGAGAATGCTTCACATACCGAGGCCATTGTACAAAGCAGAACCCAGCTGCTGACCTTTATTAATACCTATATGCCTTCAGGTATTTCTGTCAATCCTTGATCCTAAAAGGAGCTTCGGCTCCTTTTTATTCCTTGTGATGCTAGGCCTTGAGCAATCATTTAAGTTTGTTATAGTGGCTTAAGATTATAGGTTATCAGTGTAGGCTCGTTATGTCGGAACAGACAAAACCCCGTAGTATCAAAAAACTGCTTATCTTTGGAACCTTGGCTTTGTGTGTTCCAATTTTTTTGGTGACCATGGCATTTCTGGCAGTTAATAGCGATGCGAAAAATCAGGAAAAATATAAACAGCAACAGGCTGACATGATTGCCCGGATTGAAGCACGCGAAGCGGCTGAAAAATCAAAGGTAGAGCAGGAGACTCAAGCAACTCAAGCTGCTTCCGAAGCTGAAACAAATTCCTCTCATTAAACTATTTATCTCAAATCTCTTTGAAGCTGCCGGATCGTTGGAATTTCAGTGTAGCGGATGACTGTGTAGCCGGCAGCAATCAGCATCGCATCGCGTTCCGCATCTTCCTGTTCCTTGCCAATATGGCTAGGGTCATCCAGTTCTATAATCGCCACTACATTATATTCCCGGTCCATCACCACAAAATCGGTCACTTTACGGTTGAACTTGCTGCGCATTTTCATATTGTCATGTGTGATCAAAGCACTAAATGCGACCTGTGCCAGAATGTGATGGTGCGGAAAAGCATCTTTCAGGCGAGTAAACATCTTGCTTTCGAAAGCTGTAATGACACGCTTGGGATAGAATTTCTTCTGGCAGGTAAACAGATGGGGGAAGAGCAGGCAAATTAAGGCAAAGCTTGCCAGACAGCCAATCACAAAGAATATAAACTGACTCAAATCAAACACGGATCATAAAAGAGAAAAGAATAAAAAAACCCACTTCGCAATGAGTGGGTTTTTCAGAATCTTGGCTCTCCCACCTGGGCTCGAACCAGGGACCTGCGGATTAACAGTCCGTCGCTCTACCGACTGAGCTATGGGAGAATAGATTGGCTCTCCAACCTGGGCTCGAACCAGGGACCTGCGGATTAACAGTCCGTCGCTCTACCGACTGAGCTATTGGAGAATCTGCAAGCGATTATAGAGAGATTTAAAAAGGGGTCAAGGCACTTTTATAAAAAAGCTAAAAAAACTGAATCAAGTGTTTTAAAAATAATCAAAAATGATTGTAGTTCAAAATGTTATGTTTATGTAAACCCAGATTAAGGGTAGAGGGGTTGCGTGATTATTCGCTGCCATGGTTGAGAGTCGCTAAAATTATAAACAAGACTCATATAGATATTTAATCCCAAAAAGATAGACATAAAAAAACCCACTTCGCAATGAGTGGGTTCTTTCGGAATCTTGGCTCTCCCACCTGGGCTCGAACCAGGGACCTGCGGATTAACAGTCCGTCGCTCTACCGACTGAGCTATGGGAGAATAGATTGGCTCTCCAACCTGGGCTCGAACCAGGGACCTGCGGATTAACAGTCCGTCGCTCTACCGACTGAGCTATTGGAGAATCTGATGCGCATTTTAGGCAGGAAAACAAAGACCGTCAATCAATTCCTGTAAAGAAATGAATCATTTGCTTTTTTAATATGCACCTCAGGCCTAAAAATAAAAAAATCACCCATAAAGGGTGATTTTTTAAGCTGGAAATAAAAATTATTTCTCAACACCAGCAGGTTGACCTGCATATTTCGCGTTTGCGTAGTCCCAGTTCACCAGGCTTTCTAGGAAAGTAGAGATGTATTTAGGACGAGCGTTACGGTAATCGATGTAGTAAGCGTGTTCCCAAACGTCGATTGTCAACACAGCGATTTTGCCGTGCGCCATCGGAGTGTCAGCATTTGAAGTTTTAAGGATAGACAGGTTACCGTTTACTTCATCAGCAACTAACCAAGCCCAACCTGAACCGAACTGAGTTGCAGCAGCAGTTGCGAACTCTTCAGCGAATTTTTCGTAAGAACCGAAAGCTTCGTCAATTTTTGCAGCCAAAGCGCCAGTTGCTTTACCGCCACCGTTTTTAGTCAAGCAGTTCCAGTAGAATGTGTGGTTCCATACTTGCGCAGCGTTGTTAAATACACCTGCTTTAGATGAATCACCAGCAGTTGCTTTGATGATTTCTTCTAGCGTTTTGCCTTCAAGCTCAGTACCAGCGATCAGGTTGTTCAGGTTAACCACATAAGTGTTGTGGTGTTTGTCGTGGTGGTATTCTAAAGTTTCTTTGCTGATGTGTGGAGCAAGAGCGTCGTAGTCGTATGGTAATGGTGGTAAAGTAATGGTTGTCATGTTTTCAATTCCTTGCATTTTGCTGGGTTTTGACAATAAGTGGCGTTATTGTAATAGATTCTTAGGCAAAAATGGGCACTGTGTATAAATAACAATACAGAATAAAGCCTGAAAATTTAAAGATAAAGCCACCAATGTACTTGCCAATCGAAATTAAATCGGATTGTTTAATTCGAAATAACTATACTCAATATTAAATTGTTCTGAAATAGCTTTAGCCAGACGTTGTACACCATATTTTTCAGTGGCGTGGTGGCCGCAGGCATAATAATGCACATCCAGTTCCTGAGCATCATAAAAAGTACGTTCACTGACTTCGCCAGAAATATAAGCATCACAGTCTTGTGCTGCCGCTTTATGAATATAATCCTGTGCACCACCGGTACAGAAACCGACTTTTTGAATCAGGTTTTTTTCGGCAGGTAAATGTAACGCATCATAACCGAGTCTTTCTGAAACATAGGCTTTGAATCCTTCTGGCGTCATGGCCTGTTTTAAATAACCAATATTCCCAATTGGACGGCGCTCATTCGGATCAAGCTGTTCAAGGTTTTCCAGTTCCAGCAGGTCTGCAATCGCAGCATTATTTCCCAGAGTTGGATGGCTGTCTAAAGGCAGGTGATAGCCAACAAGCGAAATATCATGTTGGATCAGGCTTTTAATGCGTTTACCACGCATCCCGGTAATCGGGTAGGCTTCACCTTTCCAGAAATAACCATGATGTACCAGTAACAAATCAGCACCTTGTTCAATCGCAGCTTCGATCGCAGTTTGGGAGGCAGTAACCGCACATAAAATTTTATTGACTTCAGCGCGGCCTTCGATCTGTAAGCCATTCGGTGCATAGTCCTTAAATTCGGAAGATGCCAAAGTCTGATCGCACCAGCGGATAATATCGTTTAAATTCGCCATAAAATTCCTGTCAGTTGATGAACTTGCCAATTCTTATCTATATGTCCAATTGTAACTAAAGCAGCACAAATCTCTGTGGATTTTTTTGTGTTTAGTTATGTATTTGGCATTACAATAGGATACAAATTACTTAGTCATCAACGAATTAAAATATTTTAGAGGATAGCAAAGTGCGCCGCACCTTTACATGGTTACCTTGGGTGTTACTGATTTTAGTCATTATCGGTTTTTTGGGGTGGCAGCAGCTGCAGAAACCTAAATCACCGATTGCGCCGGATGGCGTAAAAATGCCTGCTGAAAAAGTAGAACCGTTGATTGATACTTCGCGTTCTGGAGGGGTTGTCTCCTATAGTGCCGCCGTGAAAGTCGCAGCACCTGCGGTGGTGAATATCTTTACCACACAAAAAGTAAAACAGCAGGCGCACCCTTTACTGACTGATCCAGTCTTCCGTGAATTTTTCGGTGATCAGTTGCCAGACCAGTTTGGTCAGAGTCCAAATGAAAACAGTTTAGGTTCAGGTGTAATTGTACGTCCTGATGGTTATATCCTGACCAATAACCACGTGATTGCACAAGCAGACCAGATTGTGGTGGCCTTGCATGATGGACGCCGTGCCGAAGCCAAGGTCGTGGGTACAGACCCAGATACGGATTTGGCTGTAATCAAGATCGAACTTGAACAATTGCCAGTTTTGCCATTCAAGCTGAGTGGCAATGAAGTCGGTGATGTTGTTCTGGCTATTGGTAACCCGTTTGGTGTCGGTCAAACCGTGACTCAGGGGATTATTTCTGCGACAGGCCGTTCTGATCTGGGCATCAATACCTATGAAGACTTTATTCAGACAGATGCTGCAATTAACCCGGGTAACTCGGGTGGTGCATTGATTGATGTTGCTGGTAACCTGATCGGGGTAAATACAGCAATCTTCTCCCAAACAGGTGGCTCACTGGGGATTGGTTTTGCGATTCCCGCTAAAATCTGTCAGCAAGTGATGAATGCAATCCTGAAAGATGGCCGTGTCGTTCGTGGCTGGCTGGGTATCAGTCTGTTGCCGACAGAACGTAATGATGTACTGCAACCTAAGGAATCAGGTGTAGTGGTCGCTGAAGTGCTGGAAAATGGACCTGCAGCAAAAGCTGGCATCCAGCGTGGTGATAAAATCATTAAGGTGAATAATGAAGTGATTACTTCTGCCTCACATCTGATTAATTTTGTCGCTTTACAGGCCCCAAACAGTACTGTTCAGATTGAAGTAGAACGCGCTGGAAAAACTATGACACTGGATGTGGTGATTAGTGAACGTAAAACGCAAAGCAGTTCTTCACAATATATTCCTTTACCAGGTCAGTAATTTTTTTCTTAAGAAAAATCCCTCCATGTGAGGGATTTTTTATGCATGCTGTATTTACTATAGATACAAAACAAAAATATTTTATGTGAATTAAATCATTTAACTTCATTGAATAAAAATCAAAAAGGGTGAAGAACAATGAGTTTTATGACTGCGGATCAGGCCAAAATTTTATCGGATGTGGCCAATTTAAATATTGAAATGTATAAGCCTCGCTTGGCTCAACTGATTGAAGATAATGCCCGACTGGGCAATACCGCTGTGCTAACGGTATTTCCCAAACATTTGCCCTTGGAAGAAATTCGTGGTCTTTCGGCGGAGTTAACTGAGCTTGGTTATAACGTGCGCTTTGAGGTGCAGGAATTTTATTATAGCTTTAATGTCTACTGGCTATAATTTTATCAATTGTTCAAAAAAAATCCTGTTCAGGCATATATCTTGCTGCATTCAACTCATAGTTAAAATATGAGAGTGATATGTCTTTATCTATTCATTTTGCAGCACAGGCAGATGCACCTTATATGGTGCTTTCGTCCGGATTGGGCGGACATGCCAGTTTCTGGAATCCTCAAATTAGAGTTTTACAGCAGCATTTTCATGTAGTCACTTATGATCAGGAAGGCTGTCATTCAGATTCTGAGCTATTGCCCACGTCTTATTCGATCGACCATATGGCCGGCCAGATTCTGGATTTATTGATCAATGATGGCATTCGAGAGTTTCATTTCATCGGGCATGCATTGGGCGGACATATCGGCATGCAATTAGCGACCTATCAGGCTGAAAGAAAGTTTAAGCTACTCAGTCTGACCATGTTAAATGCTTGGGGAGAGCTGGATGCTCATACTCAGAAGTGTTTCGAAGCCCGGACTTCGTTATTGCTCAATAGCGGGGCAGAGGCATATGTGAGAGCACAGGCTTTATTTCTTTATCCGCCGCAGTGGATTTCAACCCATATTGATCAGTTAACCGAAGCAGAAAATAAGCAGCTCCTTGACTTTCCACCGATCCAAAATGTTCTGGCACGCCTACAAGCCGTGCAGGCTTTTAAACTGAACGCAGAACATCGTCAGGCACTCAAGGATATTCCTGTGCATCTGCTTGCTAATCAGGATGATTTTCTGGTGCCTTATCAACGGTCACAGCAATTACAACAATGCTTGCCGCATAGTCATCTCAGTTTGCTTGATACAGGTGCACATGCTTCCACCGTGACCGAGACAGATCAGGTCAATCAACGGATCCTTTCCTTCCTGATTTCCCCTTAGTTTGAAGATTTTTTAAAAGCCAGACCTCCTGTCTGGTTTTTTATTTTTTCTAATTAATCATTTTGTAGCGTTAGTATGGTTTTTACTTCGAATTGATGCATGAACTGCAAATGCACAAATTGCTACGAGTGCACTTGAATGAAACAGTATGTTCAAAATTGACTCATAGGTAAAAATGGTTATTTTACTAAAAATTCAAAAAATAAAATATTAAGTATCTGATAATTATAAATTAAATAGAGTTGGCACACGCTTTGCAATGTTTATATCGTAAATAAAATTCCCGAAGTGGAATCAGAATTTTGAATAAGTGTTAAAAATAATGAGGTGTGAAAATGAAAATAGGTGTCTTTTGTCCAATCGGAAATAATGGCTGGTTACTCTCTGAAAATGCACCGCAGTACATGCCGACTTTTGAGTTAAACAAACAAATCGTACAGCGTGCTGAGCACTATGGTTTCGATTTCGCACTTTCTATGATCAAGCTGCGTGGCTTTGGCGGCAAGACTGAATTCTGGGAACATAACCTGGAAACGTTTACCCTGATGGCAGGTCTTGCGGCTGTCACCAGCAAAATTAAAATTTTCGCAACTGCCGCAACTCTGGTGATGCCACCTGCAATTGTCGCGCGCATGGCATCAACCATTGATTCGATTTCAAATGGCCGTTTTGGTCTGAATGTCGTAACTGGCTGGCAGCCACCTGAATATACCCAAATGGGTATGTGGCCAGGTAATGACTATTTTGGCAAACGCTATGAATATCTGTCTGAATATGTACAAATTCTGCGTGAACTTTGGGCGACTAGTAAATCAGACTTTAAAGGCGAACATTTCCAGATGGAAGATTGCCGTGTTAGCCCACGTCCACAAGCCGACATGAAGATTATCTGTGCAGGTCAATCTGATGCAGGTTTAGAGTTTTCTGCACAATATGCTGACTATAACTTCGTGTTTGGTAAAGGCCTGAATACTCCAACAGCTTATGCAGAAATTAATGACCGCCTCAAAGAAAAAACAGATGTGACTGGCCGTGATGTACAGACTTATGTGCTGTTTATGGTGATTGCTGCAGAAACTGATGAAGAAGCGCAAGCCAAATGGCAGCACTATAACGATGGTGCTGATATGGAAGCGATTAACTGGCTGATGAATCAAGGCGGTAAAGATACCACTTCCGGTGCAGACACCAATATCCGTCAAATGGCTTCTAGCGTATCTCCAGTCAACATCAATATGGGTACGCTGGTGGGTTCTTATGAAAATGTGGCACGAATGTTGGATGAAATTGGTGAGATCAAAGGTACGGAAGGCGTACTACTAACTTTTGATGATTTTATTCAAGGGGTTGAAGACTTTGGTCAAAAAATCCAGCCGCTAATGAAATGCCGTGATCATATTGTCATTGAAGATGAAGCGCCAGTTTTGGAGAAAAGCGCATGAGTGAATCAGTCGTCACAGCCGGTTTTACGGAAAAACTCGGCACAGGAAAAACGCTTAAAGCGGAACCCGAAGCGATTTGTCTTGCACCAGAACAGACAGCCTTGATTGTGATTGATATGCAAAATGCCTATACCTCTCAGGGTGGCTATCTGGATCTGGCGGGCTTTGATGTCTCGAAAACCAAGCCCGTGGTTGAAAATATTAAAAAGGTCGTTGATGCCGCACATGCAGCCGGTATTCAGGTGATTTATTTCAAAAATGGCTGGGATGCAGAATATAAGGAAGCGGGTGGTAAGGACTCTCCAAATTTCCATAAATCCAATGCCTTAAAGACCATGCGTAAACGTCCTGAATTACAGGGGCAATTGTTAGCAAAAGGTGGCTGGGATTTTGAGCTGATTGATGAGTTAAAGCCACTGCCACAAGACCTGGTGATCGAAAAGCCACGTTATAGCGGTTTCTTTAATACTGCGCTGGACAGCATGTTACGTGTCCGAGGTATTCGCAATCTGGTCTTTGTCGGGATTGCCACCAACGTGTGTGTGGAGTCGACGCTACGTGATGGCTTCTTCCTGGAGTATTTCGGTGTCGCACTTGCTGATGCCTGCCATCAGGCCGGTCCAGTCGAAGCGCATGAAGTCAGTCTGTATAACATCAAGACTTTCTTTGGCTGGGTATCAGATACCAAAAATTTTGTAGAGACCTTTCAAAAAGAAAGTGAGTCACTAAAAGAAACTAAATTAGCTGTAAGCGCATAAAGAATTAAAGAACAGAATTAAGGAAAAAATAGTATGCCTAAAGAAATCATTATTCCAGCAGGAACATCGAAACCATTAGCACCGTATGTACCGGCAACCAAGGCAGACAATATCGTGTATGTATCCGGTACATTAGCTTTTGATGAAAATAATAATGTGGTGCATGTCGGTGATGCCGCAGCACAGACCCGTCATATTCTGGAAACTATCAAGCGTGTGATTGAGGAAGCAGGCGGCAGTATGGATGACGTGACCTTTAACCATGTCTTTGTCAAAGACTGGGCAGATTATGCTGCGATTAATGCAGTTTATGCAGAGTATTTCCCGGGAGATAAGCCGGCACGGTATTGCGTACAGACAGGTTTAGTCAAACCTGATGCGCTGGTCGAAATTGCTTCGATTGCCCATGTATAAGTCGATCTACCTGATTCAATCTCATTACTAGATGCCCCAGGTCTGAAACTGAATATTGACTTGGGGGCGGGAGAACAGCATGAATGCCAAACTATCTAAAATCATCACAGAAACAGTTGCAGAAAATAACGCATTAAATAAGGTTTTGGCGACTAACGCATCAGATGACATCTTTACCCAAGTTGATCAGCAGATTTTCCGTCAAGGCATGTCCAATCTCGGGGCTGCAGTTAATGTCATTACCACGCAAGGTGAGGCAGGACAGGCAGGATTTACTGCCTCAGCCGTATGTAGCGTGACGGATACACCACCAACGTTGCTGGTGTGTCTGAACCGTTCTGCTTCAGTTTATGAAACCTTTAAAAAGAATCAGGTGTTGTGTGTGAATACCCTGGCATCACATCAACAACATCTTTCCAATCTGTTTGGTGGAAAAACACCAATGGCAGAGCGTTTCAGTCAGGGGAACTGGAAAACTTTGGTGACCCAGTCACCTGTACTTGAGGATGCCTTAGTCAGTTTTGACTGCGAGGTGGTCCAATGTTTATCCGTAGGCAGTCATGACGTGCTGTTCTGTGAGGTGAAAGCGATGTGCCAGAGTCAAGGCAATGCGCTGATGTACTTCAATCGTTCTTACTGTGAGCCACACAAAATGTGCTAATTCAATTCAATCCTAATCAAGGAGGGGAAGCCGATGCAAGAAAAAGAAACGTGGTTTCCAAAATTTAAGCCTTACCAAGGCAATCTCGATACCACACCCGTGCAAACAGATGAATATCTGCCTGCTGGAAAAAGTATTATTCTCGGGTTGCAGCATGTGTTTGCCATGTTTGGCGCAACCGTGCTGGCACCCTTATTAATGGGGTTTGATCCCAATCTCACGATTTTCATTACCGGGATTGGGACCATTTTATTTTTCCTGATCACGGGCGGTCGATTGCCAAGTTATCTAGGATCCAGCTTTGCCTTTATTGGTGCGGTCGTCGCAGTTACAGGTTATTCCGGAGTTGGTGCGAATCCTAATATCGGACTGGCGCTTGGCGGTACCATTGCTTGCGGTATTGTCTATGCCTTGATTGGTCTGCTGGTCATGAAAACCGGTACCAACTGGATTGAAAAACTGATGCCGCCAGTAGTGACAGGCGTGATTGTGATGATCATTGGTTTGAACCTGGCGCCAGTCGCAATTAAGAGTGTTTCAGCGAACCAGTTTGATTCGTGGATGGCATTAATCACCATTATCTGTATCAGTGTGATTGCTGTGTTTACCCGAGGAATGGTACGCCGTCTGTTGCTGTTATTGGGCTTGTTATCTTCCTATCTGATTTACTTCATTTTCACCAATGTGATGGGCTTCGGACCTGCGATTGATTTTACCAAGGTCAGTGAAGCCGCATGGTTTGGTTTGCCTAATTTCCAGAGCCCGGTATTTGAAATGAATGCCATGCTGATGATTGCACCAGTAGCGATTATTTTAGTGGCAGAAAATCTGGGGCACTTTAAAGCTGTATCTGCGATGACTGGTAAAAACCTGTCGCCATATATGGGCCGTGGTTTCTTTGCTGATGGGGTGTGTACTTCATTGTCAGCTTCTGTCGGTGGTACGGGGATGACCACTTATGCTGAAAATATCGGTGTGATGGCAGTCACCAAGGTTTATGCAACCACGGTATTTGTCTTCGCGGGTATCTTCGCGATTTTACTCGGACTTTCACCTAAATTTGGTGCAGTGATCAGTACCATTCCAGTGGCTTTATTGGGTGGTGCATCGATTGTGGTCTTTGGTCTGATTACGGTGGCTGGTGCAAAAATCTGGGTAGATAACAAGGTTGATTTTACCAAGAACAGTACGCTGATTATTGGTGCCGTGTGTCTGATCATGGGTACAGGGAACTATAGCTTGCAGATTGGTGGTTTTGATCTGGGGGGTATTGGTACTGCGACTTTAGCTGCGATCTTACTCAATCTATTCCTGAATCGTGGTGAAGATAAAGAATTGCCAGCATCTGAACCAGCTGAAACCATAACTGAGGTTGAGGCTAAGCCAGTCGCTTAAAATGAGGAGTATTTTTTGAGTCATACAATTGCATTTTTAGGACTCGGGGCAATGGGCTGGCATATGGCCTCCCATCTGCCAAAACTCGGACATCAGGTTTGGGTCTGGAACAGGACTGAACAGAAAGCTGTAGCGCATGCTGAAACTTTTGCGACTCAAGCGGTGAGTATTGATGAGGCGGTTCAGGCGGATTTTATTTTTTCCTGTTTGCCGACCAGTCAGGATGTGGAAGCATTGATTGCAGCCCATCCACCCAAACAAGGTGCAATCTGGATTGACTGTACCAGCGGGGTGCCGGAATCTGCACAGAAACTGGCGAAGTTATTGGAGCAACAAAGCAGTTTTTATCTGGATGCACCGGTTTCTGGCCAAACCATTGGAGCGGAACGCGGTACTTTAACTGTGATGGTCGGAGGCAATGAACAAGCCTTTGAACAAGTCAAGCCGATCATTGATGCCTTTGCAGGTTTGATTGAATATGTGGGAGAAAGCGGTTCTGGTTTTGCGGTGAAAGCCGTGAATAATACCTTAATGGCGACTCACTTATGGGCATTGGCTGAAGGGCTGACTGTGCTGAAAGGGCAGGGCGTTGATTTAAGCAGTGCACTAAACTGTATTAATCATTCCAGTGGTAAAAGCAGCATGTCGGAAAATATCATGGCACAGCGTGTACTGAGCCGTGAGTTTCACAAGACCTTTGCGCTGGATTTATTGCAGAAAGATATTGGTATTGCTTTGGAGCTGGTGCAGCAACAGCAACTGGATTTAACGGTGATGTCTTTGGTTCAGCAAGAGTTTCAGCAAATAGCGAAATCTCAGGCCAGTCAATTAGATTTTTCCGCTGCGGTGCAAGGCTTGGAGCAACGTACTCAAATTGAATTAAGAGGATAAGTTTATTTTTAATTTTTTATTAAACAGAGAAACTATGATTCTTTAATTAAAGAACAATAGATTTATCGATTCAAAATTTAAAAAACCGGGAATTTTAATTCCCGGCTTTATTATTGCTAAGATGGCTAAATAGCCTAAGCAATTCTTAACTCTGCTGATTCGATTGATATTCTTGGATCACTTCAAGCGCTGCACGGAATGCTTCTTGTGTTGCAGGAGCGCCGCAGTAAGGCAAGCTATGCAGTAGTACTTCCTGAATTTCTTCAACTGTCGCACCGTTATTCAAAGCGCCACGAACATGGCCTTTCAATTCAGTTGGGCTTTTTTGCGCGGTAAGAAAAGCAATAGTAATTAAAGAACGGTATTTACGTGGTAAAACCCCTTCACGTTGCCAGGTTGAACCCCAGGCATGTTCATTAATCCAGTCCTGTAACGGTTGGGTAAAAGGAACCGTATTGTCCTGAGCACGTTTTACAAAACTTGCACCCATCACTTCAGTACGGACTTTCAAGCCATTTTCATAATCTTGTTGTGACATCATTAACCCTCAATTTTATTATCGGTCTAGCTTAAGGCTTTAAAGGCAAAATGCCATCGTGCAATAGTCGTAAAAAAGTGGCTGGGTAGCCACTTGAGAGATTCCAAAGCAGAGTAAAGAAATAATACTTCGCTTTGGAATCAAAGATCGATTTAGATAAAAGCTCTATCTAAGGAGTCGTTGAATGTGAAGGTGCACTTTGAACTGAAGTATCGGTACCTGTTGCATCTGCTTTCGAAATATGAGGATTTTCAAGTTCCAATACTTCCTGTAAATGCAAATCGAAGACATCAGTCAACATGCTGTCGTAGCGACGCGCATTATAGTCCAGCAACTTATTGGCTTCTTCTTCATTAATAAAGCCTTGTTCATGCGCATCAGCCACATGATCAGCAAAACTGAGTCCTTTAAATTGACCTTTGTTTTCGGCTTTTTTAAAGCGATCCCAAAGCTGCTCAATCTCCAATAACATGGTGAAGGTTGATTCCATACGACCATTCACATCATCTTCCGCTGTGCTATAGAAAACATGCTTTTTCAGTACTTTCCGGAAAGCGTTATCTTCCATCATGACATTTGCGACTTCCTGTTTAAGTCGGTCAGATGGCTTCGCGACAGGTCGGCCAAATGGGAAACAGATAAGTTTGACCATGCCAGCAGCAACACCCACCGGGAAATTTGCAAACAGGTCATAAAACGCTTCCTGAGCCGTATATAAAGATTTCTCAATTGCCAATTGTGCATGCAGACGTTCAGCTTCAGTTTTTTTGCTATGTTCAAAGAATTTCAGGATTGCCGTCGCAATAAACAGATGGGCATGAATATCAGCCAGACGGCCAGAAAGCATTTCCTTGCGTTTAATATCACCTGCTAATAAACCTAAACACATATCTGCAGTCAGGGCAAAGTTGGCACTGAGCCGGTTGATAATCTTGTAATAGGGACGGGTAAAATCAACTGCACTTTGTGGCGCAGCACTTGAACCACCGCTAAAAGCATAGGCAAAAGAGCGGGCAGTCCGGTTAAAGGTATAACCCAGATGCTTAAACAACATAGTATCGAATGGATTCAGAGCGGCTTTTGGGTCTTCAGCTTGCAGAAGCTGTAATTCTTCATATAGATAAGGATGGCAACGCATTGAGCCTTGACCAAAGATCATCAATGAACGGCTCAGAATATTGGCGCCTTCGACTGTAATCGATACTGGAATGGCCTGATAGTTGAGAGCCAGGAAGTTACGAGGTCCCATTTGAATCGCACGGCCACCCACGACATCCATACCGTGATTGACAATTTTACGCATGGTCTCAGTGGCATAGTATTTAGCAATTGCCGTCATGACTGCCGGTTTACCACCTTGGTTCAGACCACAAGTCACTAAATAACGGAAAGCTTCCAGCATATAGGCATCACTGGCAATTTCACTATTGGCTTCCTGTACGCCTTCAAATTTACCCACTGAAATCTTGAATTGCTGACGGATTCGCGAGAACGCACTGACATTCAGGTAAGTCATTTCGGCACTGGAGGTAGACAAAGCCGGTAGGGAAATACCACGACCAACCGCTAGACATTCCATCAGCATACGCCAGCCTTTACCGGCATTTTTCACGCCACCAATGATCCAGTCTAAAGGAATAAATACATCCTTACCTTCAACAGTACCATTCATAAAAGGGGAGCCAGGATTATGACGTGGACCGACTTTTACCCCTTCATGATTGGCCGGTAGCAAGGCACAAGTAATCCCATAATCCGTTTTATCACCGAGTAGATAGTCAGGATCATACATTTTAAAAGCCAGACCAACCACGGTGGCAATTGGTGCTAGAGTAATCCAGCGTTTGGAGAAATTCATTCTCAGTCCCAAGACTTCCTGACCTTCAAACTGTCCATAGCAGACCACACCGGTATCTGGAATCGCACCGGCATCTGAACCGGCTTCAGGACTGGTCAGACCAAAACATGGGATTTCTTCACCTTTGGCCAGACCGGGTAAATAACGATCTTTTTGTTCATCGGTACCATAATGTAGTAACAACTCACCCGGCCCAAGTGAGTTAGGCACCATACAGCTCACAGCAGCAGTGAGAGAGCGTGAAGAAATTTTGCTCATCACCCGGCTTTGAGCAAAGGAACTAAAGGCACGACCGCCGTATTCTTTGGGAATAATTAGTCCCAAGAAGCCATTATCTTTAATATATTGCCAGATATGTTCAGGCAGCATTTTCTTCTCATGAATTTCCCATTCATCCAGCATGCTACACAGCGTTTCGACTTCGTTATCCAAGAATGCCTGTTCCTCAATGGAAAGTTTTGGATAGGGATAGCTATTAAAGGTTTCCCAGTTCGGCGCCCCCATAAAGAGCTCTTTTTCCCACCAGCTGGTGCCGGAATCAAGAGCCTCACGTTCTGTCGGGCTAATGCTCGGCATGGCATCCGCTAATGCCTTATAGGCTGGCCTGGAAATGAAAGACATACGCAAAGGTTCGATCATGACGACCAGACTGATCAGGATCAGAGGAATACCCAGAATCAGTGACCAAGGACTGATAAAGGCACAAACTACTGACATGATAATCAGGGTAATTGCACCAGTGGTACGGGAGAGTTGAAAAAAGAAAATCGCCCATAAACTGGCAATGAGAAGAAGTACGGCGAAAATAAATAGCATTGTTATATTTCTCCAGGGTCATACAATTGTGATGCTGCCGATCTCCCTAAGGTGTCTTCATAAGACTTGATCAATTTTTTTACATCGCTTAAGCAACTGGCAAATTCACAATTGTTGTTGTGAGAACGATCGTTATTAAATATTTCAACGATATATTGAAGTGTTTTATCTGTTTTTGAGATTGTTTGAAAAATGCACAGTCTTCAAGTGAGAACACGCAAAGAAATGTGAAGATAAGTAATAACTTAATCTTTAAGAGAGGGTAGTTAAAATAATTAAAAAGTGAACAAATACAAATTTAGTTAGGCATAAAAAAGCCCTCTACTTGAGAGGGCTTTGATCTAAGTCATTTTAAGCTTCAATTGCCTGTACAGCGATTTTCTTCGCTGGATCAACTTTACGGCGTACTTCTGGAACCGGTTCGCCGTAGTATTGACGATCCGCAAAGTAACTTGAACGTACCATCGGTGCTGACCAGATATTCTTAAAGCCAAGCTTACGGCCATGTTCTGCATAACGTTCGAATTCTTCTGGCGTTACAAAACGGTCGATTGGCGCATGCTGTTTAGATGGCTGTAGATACTGGCCAATCGTTACATAATCCACGTCATGTGCTTTCAGGTCGTCTAACAGAGCGAGAACTTCTTCTTCAGTTTCACCAATACCGACCATCAAACCACATTTGGTTGGAATTTCTGGGCAATAATCTTTAAACATTTTCAACAGATTTAAAGAGTGCTGATAATCAGAACCTGGACGCATGGCTTTATACAGACGTGGCACAGTTTCAATGTTGTGGTTAAACACGTCTGGTGGACATTCAGTCATGATGCGTAAAGCGATGTCCATACGACCACGGAAATCAGGTACCAGAATTTCCAGCAAAGTCTTTGGACTCAAAGCACGAGCTTCTTTAATACAGTCTACAAAATGCTGTGCACCGCCATCCAATAGGTCATCACGGTCTACTGAAGTGATGACTGCATACTTCAGACCCAGGTTGGCAATTGTTTCTGCCATATGACGCGGTTCATCTGGATCGAGCGCATTTGGACGACCATGTGCTACATCACAGAACGGACAGCGACGCGTGCAAATATCACCCATAATCATAAAGGTTGCTGTACCCCCACCAAAACATTCAGGCAGGTTCGGACAGGCAGCTTCTTCACATACGGTATGCAGTTTTTGCTGACGAAGTGTAGTTTTAATACGCTGAACTTCCTCGGGAGCGGCCATTTTCACGCGGATCCAGTCCGGCTTACGTGGCGTTTCAACCGTAGGAACAACTTTTACAGGAATACGGGCGACCTTTTCTGCGCCGCGAAGTTTGATACCCTGTTCAGGTTTACGGTTTTCAGACATATATAACTTTTCCACTGTTTTGAAGGAGGGAGATAAATCAAAGTTAACACTTTTTTAATTATAACGAAACTCGGGTGAAATAGGGCGAAAAGGATTATTCATTTAAAAAATGTTCTTATCACACAATATATGTAAGTTAAATACACCAAATTGGCAGCAATTACGTCATAATATAGCGTAGATTAAAGCAAAATTTTTTAATTTTAAGGAGCGTTGAATGCCACGTAAAAAAGAGGTCGTTAGTGGGACTTTCGTTAAGTACGATGCGGTAGTTCTAGGTTCAGGCCCTGCGGGCGAAGGCGCGGCAATGAAACTTGCCAAATCGGGTAAGCGTGTTGCAATTGTGGATATGCGTGAACAGCTGGGTGGTAACTGTACTCACGTAGGTACGATTCCAAGTAAGGCATTGCGTCAAACGGTATCCAGCATTATCCGTTATCAACGTGATCCAATGTTTCAAAAAGTAGGTGAATGGAAACAATTCACCATGAAACAGGTACTGCGCAATGCACATAAAGTGATTCAGCAGCAGGTGGATACTCACTCACGTTTTTATGACCGTAACAAGATTGATATCTATCATGGTCGTGCTTACATTCAAGACGAAAATACGATCTTTGTATTTACACCAGATGGCATAAAAGAAACTATTATGTTCCAGCAACTGGTGATTGCGACTGGTTCACGTCCATACCGTCCAGAGATTCTTGATTTCAATCATCCACGTGTATTTGATTCAGACAAAATTCTGGATCTGGATTTCTCAATCCAAAAAATCATTATTTATGGCGCAGGTGTGATTGGCTGTGAATATGCATCGATCTTTATTGGTCTGGGACATAAGGTTGACCTGATCAATACTCAACCAAAACTGCTCAGCTATCTGGATGACGAAATTTCCGATGCACTGTCTTATCACTTACGTGAACAGGGTGTATTGATCCGTCATAATGAACAGATCGACTTCCTTGAAACTTCTGATGATTATGTCGTTCTGCATACACAAAGCGGCAAGAAAATTAAAGCTGATGCTATTCTGTGGTGTAACGGACGTTCAGGGAATACTGATGGTTTAGGCCTTGAAAATATTGGTCTGAAACCAAACAGTCGTGGTCAATTAACCGTGAATGAGCAGTATCAGACTGAAGTTGAAAATATCTATGCTGCAGGTGACGTGATTGGCTGGCCATCACTGGCTTCTGCTGCCTATGACCAAGGTCGTTGTGCAGGTGCCAACATGAGCGGTGAACAAGACGTTGCACCTGTGACTGATATTCCGACTGGTATTTATACCATTCCGGAAATTTCTTCGATCGGTAAAACTGAGCAGCAGCTGACTGAAGAAAAAATCCCGTATGAAGTGGGTCAGGCTTCTTTCCGTCATCTGGCGCGTGCGCAGATTACCGGTGATACAGTTGGCGAATTAAAAATCCTGTTCCATCGCGATACGCTGGAAGTTCTGGGTGTTCATTGCTTCGGTAATAATGCATCGGAGATTATCCACATTGGTCAGGCAGTCATGAACAGCCCGAACAATACGATCAAGTATTTTGTGGAAACCACATTCAATTATCCAACGATGGCAGAAGCCTATCGTGTGGCAACCTTGAATGGTATGAACCGTTTATTCTAATTTGATTTATTCAGGTTAGATCAAAAACCCGCAGGTTTGGCTTGCGGGTTTTTTATTTTCCAGATTGAAAAAATTCAATCTTGTCAGTAATGCTGGAAATTAGGCTGCCATTTTGCGGCATTCTTCAGCACAGCGACGGCAAGCTTCGGCACATTGCTGGCAATGATCATCCTCATGATGGCCACATTCTTCTACACAATAATCGCAAGCTTTAGCGCATAGCTCGCAAATCTCTTTGATAAATGGAGATTGCTTTTGTTGCATGCGGGCGCAGAGCTGACACAGATCAGCACAGTCCAGACAGCGCTGGATACATTCCCGCATCATTTCTAAATGTTCTTCTTTCAGGCAGGCACTGGCACAGTTGGTACAGGCCAGAGAGCAGGTCATACATGCACGAACACAATCTGAAAACTGAATCTCGTTCATTTTCTTCTCCTTTTTGCAGCTATGGCAATGGCTTGTTTTTTTAATACGCTAAGCAGAAAAGGAAAAATACACTAGGCAGTTTGAGTGAGAAAAAGTAATCCAATTGCCGATTTTGTTAAAAGCTGTATTTTTAAAAAATTTAATTTAAAACCTCTATCCTGATATTCCCAAAATAGGATGACTAAAAATTTAAAAATAAAACCATTGAGGCGGTCATTCCTCAATGGCGGAAAATCTACATGATGAGTCGTTATTGTCGAAGGCTTAAATGACCTTTCTCTTTATTATATTTTTATGGTGATTAAAATGGACGACTACCTGCCAGGCTGATACGTTTTAATAAACGGCGCTGATCAGCAGGGAAAGGACGGCGTGAATGTAGAGTAACCTGATTGTCCCAGAACACGATATCGCCTGCTTCCCAATGGTGCTCATAAGCGAATTCAGGTTTTAAGACATGCTCACGTAATTTTGCAATCAGTTCACTACCTGCCTGATCGTCATAATTCACTAATTCAACTTCAGTATGGGTATTTAACCAAAGTGCTTTACGGCCAGATTCAGGATGGGTGCGTACCAGTGGGTGCGGATAGGCATGACCTAAAATTGGCTGATCTTTAAAGCGATATTTTGGCATATTTCCCGCATACGCATTACCACCTTTATTGCTCTGGAAGCGTACAAATGGATTATAGGTAATGAGCTGTAATTGATCGATTTTTGCTTTGGTTTTTTCATCTAAGGCTTCATAAGCCTTGATGGTATTGATCCAGGACGTCTGGCCACCGTCTTTTGGCAGTTCAATGGCATAGAGTAAAGAGCCAAAAGAAGGTAACGGTGTCCACTGGTGATCGGCATGCGGTGCAAGTTCACCATGACCGGTGTAATCCCCTTGACCGACTGCATTGGAAACTGGTACGACATCAGGTGGAGTGCCCGTATCTGTTTTAGAAGCCAGCACTGGCGTGTCGGCATCTGGACGGAAAATCGAACCGAAATAGGTGGCAAATGCCAGATACTGTAGATCATCCAGACTTTGATTCTTAAAGATCAGGATTAAATGTTCAGCCAGAGCTTGCTTCAGACGCAGGATGGTTTCGCCAGATTGGGCTTTACGGGCATCGAGGCCATAAACCACTGCGCCTAGGGCTTGATCTGCCTGCGGGACAATTTTGATTTCATCATTATTCTGAAACTGATCTTGCTGATGCCAGCGTGGTGCATCGTGAATGGCTTGTGAAAGTTGGGTCAAGCTTGTCATTGGAAAGTCTCTGAATTTTCTTGTTGCAGAAAATCTAAAAAAAACCAGAGCAAAAATAAAATCAAAAGAATTGCTAAACTTATGAAAAACTTAATAAAAATATCTAAATGATTGATTTGATATCTTTTAATTAAAATGGCAAAACAAAGTCCTAAAGCTGCTGAAAAATGTCAAATATTTGACAATCAGTGTGCGCAAAAAGCCTGATTAAAGTACTCAAACAGTTCTGGAGTCTGGCTCCAGAGCAATAGAGAAATAGCGAGGAGAAGTACCATTGCTATCGCAATGGAAAGCTTGAGCAGAAAGGTGGAATCAGTCATGTACGATTTGCTCCTCATTTACCCATAAGTGCACCAGTACACCAAAAATACTTAAGGCAATCGACAGCATCCATACCGCATTATAATTGCCACTCATGTCATGGTTTACACCGCCGAGCCAGCCGCCAAAGAATGAACCGACCTGATGGGTAAAGAATACAATCCCGCTGAGCATGGTCAGATATTTCACGCCAAACATATTGGCAACAATACCGTTGGTCAGTGGTACGGTAGAAAGCCATAATAATCCCATGATGACACCAAACGCATAGACCGTCCAGGTGCTTAAAGGCAGCATCAGAAAGGCGATAATTGCAAGCCCGCGCAGACCGTATAAGCCCATTAGCAGACGTGATTTGGAATATTTTCCACCGAGCCAACCAGCCGTATAGGTACCGACAACATTAAACAGGCCGACCAGCGCCAGAAAAATGGTACCAGTTGTAGCATTGAAACCATGATCAATCAGATAGCCTGGCAGGTGAATCCCGATAAAGACCACCTGAAAGCCACAGACAAAAAAGCCCATCGCCAGAAACCAGAATGGCTTATGGTTTTTGACTACCACTAAAATCTCTTTAAAGCTGAGTGATACCTTATTCGGTGTAGGAGTCGCATTCGGATCGACATACATCGGGGCTTTTAGCATCCAGGCCAAAGGTACAATCAAAGCGATTAAAATTGAGCTAACGACAAGTGCTGCTGACCAGCCGACATTTTGTAAAAGTAATAATGTTGAAGGCAGCATAATAAACTGGCCGAAGGAGCCTGCTGCACTGGCAATCCCCATTGCCAGACTGCGTTTTTCAGGTGGTGCAGCTCGTCCAACCGCAGATAATAAAACCGGGAAAGAGGTGGCAGACAAGGCCAGACCTAAAATCAGTCCGACGCTGAGATTCAACAATAATCCGGTTGAACTGACAGCCATCAATAACAGGCCAAGCGCATATAAGGCACCGCCAACGGCAACGACAATCTTGCTGCCATATTTGTCAGCGAAGGCACCAGTAATGGGTTGAACAGCACCCCAGATCAAATTCTGCATGGCAATGGCTAAACTAAAGACATTATGACCCCAGCCAAATTCTTCACTCATTGGTACCAGATACAGGCCAAATGCATGACGAATCCCTAAAGATAAAGCCAGAATAATGGCAGCGCCAATCAGCATAAAAATCAGGGTTCTGGAAAATTGACTGTCAGCCATAAGTCATTCATGCATATAAAGTTGATAGATATAGTATTCGATTCAACCTAGAGAGGCGATAAAATAAAAATTAATCAAACGATAAATTTTTTTTATAGCTGCATAGAACGTCAGAAAACAGAACAACGGCCGTAGCCGTTGTCCTGAAGTATTCAGTTTTTTTAATGAAAGAATTAATTGATTAGAAACGCATCCCGAATCCGGCATAGGCCAGAATTGGATTGACTTCAATATCGGCTTTGGAGCGAATCAGTTCACCTAGATTTGCATCTGTTACCGTAATCGTGGTGTCATTTTTCAGATGAGCATAAGATACAGAACCTACCGCGAACCAGGTATCATTAAAGTCATAAGTGAAGCCGACAGTCGCGACAGGAGCAAAAGCATCAGACGCTTCCAGATCAACTTTTGGATTAGCACTACTTTCTATCCCATCTAGAGAAGCGCCAGCTTTGCCTTCCTTAATGTTGGCAATCATATGACCGGCTTTAATCAGGTCTTGTTCAGTACTTGAATTGATTTCCAGTTCATTGAAATAGGCATACATGAGTCCAAGCCCGACATAAGGACGGAATTTATTGACACCTGTTTTGCCAAAATGGTACTGAAATTCAAAAGCCGGGGTCCAGGCACGTGCAGATGCTGCCGGTCCATATGCTTCCAGATCCGTAATCGGGATGTCATTTTTTAAGTCAATACTCGGTAAATCAATGCCACCCGGTATTTGAGGAATTAAATCAATACTTGGCGTTGCCATTGCAGAGAATGGTGCATAAATCTTGCCTTTACCTTGCAAGTCGACTTTGGGAGGAATGCCGGCTTTTATTTCCAGTGAGACATTGTCGGTAAAGAAATAGTTGGTCATGATCCCGAGTGTAGTGACATCATCAGCTTCCAGACCTGTTCCAGCATTATTCCAGCTTTCCAAGCCATAAATCTCTGCACTGCCACTTAAATTGCCAGATAAAGTTTTTCCGCCTAAGCCATCGATGAGGTTAATGAAGCCGGTTGAAAGATTCGACTCCATAGCAGGATCAAGATTGCCTTTGACTGCAGCGATCGAGATGTCACCAACTTTAGCCGTTTCACCATCTTGAACTGCTGTATTTACCGCAAATGGTTGTGCTTTTCCTTGTGGCATGACATGCAGTGCACCGACTGAAACGGAAAATCGCTTAAAGCCATCGCCATCCTGTAGGCTGAAATATGGGGATTCTGCATGTGCAAGCAGGGGTAGTGTGGCTAGACCTGCCATGCATACCATGATTGTCTTCATTGTTCAGAGGACTCCTTGTCCGTGCTAGTTATTTGTTTTTCTATTGAACAATTTAGTTAAATCTCACCAATTTACACAGTTACAGAACGAGTAGTGAAAAGTTAACAGAAAGTAAAAAATGCCAAAATTTGTATAAATTGTATTAATAAAATATATATTTATGTAAAAATTATTATGAATAGTGAAGATAAATAGGATATTAATTTTTATAAAATTTTCAGTTTTATCGAAGTAATAGAATAATAAGTGGGTAACATTTTTCTCATTAATCTAAGTTTTAAATAATGATTTAAGCTTTCTATCCTGGACGTGATTTGTACAAGAAATCAGAAAATTTTCTGCTCAAAACCTACTAGAAAAAGCTTGAATAAATTTAGCCAACCGGTGGTACACAGCAGATAGAGTTTTTTTGTACAATAGCCGCATAAATTATTGAGTATTGCGCATGAGCTCCCAAAATTCTCCCAAGAAAAAGCCCTTGGTTAATTTACCGTTTCCATTAAAACAAGCAGAACAATCTGCTTCAGATGAGGTTCTGGAAGATCTACGACCTAAACCGCAGCGTTATGCCGACCGGACTTGGATGCCACCTCGTGGTACACGCCGTTCAATGGGCAAACGTTAAAAAATAAAAAAGCCATGAAGTTCATGGCTTTTTTATGAGTAAAATTTGGGAGCTACCTTAGCGAACTGTTTTACGTGCTTTATTTTCAGGTTTTGGTGGGGCAATCTCACGATCACCTTTCCAGACATCAATAAAGTCTTTTTCATTGATATTATAAAGTTCCAGAAGTGCCAAAATCACAGCACCAAACAGCATGGAACCTTCAGAATTATTCTGGAAATCAAAAATCTTGCCATTCAGGTTATGCAGAATATCTTCAATCTCAAATACACGATCGCGGCCATTGCTGTCGACCGGATAAATCTGAGTGTTAAGCAGAATCTTGGCCAGACTCTTTTCATTGTCGGTCAGTGCCAGAACATCAATCAGCTCATCTGTTGCCGGAGTAAAAATCACCGAATCCCGAAAGATGGTATGCAGGAATTGCGACGTAATTTTCGGAAGCGCTTTTTCTACAAAAGGCCGGAAAGATTGCGGAAAAATGACATTGTGAGAAATGCCTTTGAACATTGGAGCGATCTCTTCGACTTTATAACCAGCAATGCCACAACCGACCGAAGTAATAAAATATTTAATTTTAGGATGGTTCTTGGTGTAAATCTTGAAGTCATCAATATAGTGCTGGATTTGTGAGAGAGGCATCTGTTGCAAATGCTCATTCATAGTCGGAATGGCATAACTTTGACCTGCCCAGCCACGACCAACCCCCATGACCGCCCCAAAATGCTCATAAGCTGTTCTGGCTGCTCCTCCGGCATGTTGTCCAGCCAAGTTGCTTCCGAAAACAAATACCGTATTTTCTGGCAGAGATTTAACAATACTTTCATCGTGATAATGGTAAGTCATGGCTTTTTTATTCGATGTCCTGATTAGCTTCATGTTGCCTTTGAATTGAATAAGGGTCAAGGTATTATTATGCAGGACTAGCCAAACAGATAGGACAATATTCCACCCATGATCCAAAACAGCATACCGAGTAAACCTAAATAAAGTTGTTGTCTGAAAATGCTTAATTTATTCTTTTGCACAAGTGATACTCATGGGTGAGTTTTAAAAAAAGTGTTTTTGAATAAGAAAGTAAATAACGCTAACTAAATAGAAAAGGCCCAAACAAAATATGATTGTGCCCATATAGCGAAACTGATTCTTAGTCACGATTTCACGATACTCTTTATCTTTCATTATCCTGCCAATTTTTTATAATTTTTAAAGATCTCAATTTTATATTGATTGTTGCATAATTCAAAATTGATTTGGATTGATCTGTACCTTATTCATTAAATCTAAGTAAAGTAAAGCACTATAAAATAATGACAATGATACTGTTTTATTTTACTAAACAGAAACCTGGATAGGGATTGAGTAATTCAGTTTTACCCCCATAATAAATTGAGTCGATATCCGCAGTGAAATGATTAAAGCTATGAGTGATAAACAACCCTTTGAACTGGTGACCAATTATCAACCTGCTGGCGATCAGCCACAGGCCATTGAAAAGCTGGTCAAGGGTATAGAAAAAGGCTATCACGATCAGCTTTTGCTGGGGGTTACCGGTTCAGGTAAAACCTATACTATGGCCAATGTCATTGCCCGTACCCAGCGTCCGACTATTGTCATGGCCCATAACAAAACGCTGGCTGCACAGCTCTACGGCGAATTTAAAGCATTTTTCCCGAATAATGCGGTTGAATATTTTGTCAGTTATTATGACTACTATCAGCCAGAAGCCTATGTACCATCTTCAGATACCTTTATCGAGAAAGATGCGGCAATTAATGACCACATTGACCAGATGCGTCTTTCGGCCACCCGTGCACTTTTAGAACGTCGCGACGCAATTATTGTCGCTTCAGTGTCTGCGATTTACGGTCTGGGTGATCCGAATGCCTATATGAGCATGTTGCTGCATGTGGTCGAAGGCGACCGTATTGGATGTGATGATATTATTCGCCGTCTGGTTGAAATGCAGTATTCGCGTAATGAACTGGAATTCCTGCGCGGTACCTATCGTATTCGTGGTGAGATCATTGATATTTTCCCAGCCGAATCGGATCAGGATGCCATCCGGATTGAGCTGTTTGATGATGAAGTCGACTCCATTCGCTGGTTTGATCCTTTAACCGGGAAAATGATCCGTAAAGTGCCGCGTGTCACGATCTATCCTAAAAGTCACTATGTAACACCGAAAGACAATTTGGCTCGCGCGATTGAAACGATTCGAGATGAGTTAAAAGAACGTCTGGTCTTTTTCCGTGAAAATGACAAGTTGCTGGAAGCTCAGCGGATCGAGCAGCGTACCCGTTATGATCTAGAAATGATGCAGCAGCTTGGTTATACCAACGGGATCGAAAACTATTCACGTCATTTATCGGGCCGTCCGGCAGGCGAAGCACCGCCGACGCTTTTTGATTATGTACCCGATGATGCCTTGCTGATTATCGATGAATCGCACGTGACTGTTCCACAAATTGGAGCCATGTACAAAGGTGACCGTTCCCGTAAAGAAAATCTGGTGAATTACGGTTTCCGCTTGCCAAGTGCGCTGGATAACCGTCCAATGAAATTTGAGGAATGGGAACGTATTGTACCGACGACCGTGTACGTCAGTGCCACACCTGCACGATATGAACTGGAAAAATCTGAACAGGTAGTCGAGCAGGTGGTTCGTCCAACCGGTCTGATTGATCCGGAAATTGAAATCCGTCCAGTCCTGACTCAGGTCGATGATGTACTGTCTGAAATCAATATCCGTAAGGAAATGAATGAACGTGTGCTGGTGACGACCTTGACCAAGCGTATGGCAGAAGACCTGACGTCCTATTTAAAAGAATACGGAATCAAGGTTGCCTATTTGCACTCCGATATTGATACTGTTGAGCGTGTGAAAATTATTCATGAGCTGCGTACCGGTGTGCACGATGTTCTGGTCGGCATTAACCTGCTGCGTGAAGGTCTAGATATGCCAGAAGTTTCACTGGTTGCGATTTTGGATGCGGATAAAGAAGGTTTTCTGCGTTCAGAACGTTCATTGATTCAGACCATTGGTCGTGCTGCGCGTAACTTGAAAGGTAAAGCGATTTTGTATGCGGATCGCATCACCGATTCAATGCAAAAAGCCATTGATGAGACTGAACGCCGTCGTGCCAAACAGATTCAGTTCAATGAAGAGCATGGTATTACACCACGTAGTGCAGTACGTCAGGTGATTAAGGAAATTGATACGGGTGAAGTGCTGGATGATGAAACTATTGAGCTGAAAGCTTCCGATCAGGCCCGTGCGATCAGTGCAGATGAACGCCATATCATGGCCGATCCAAAGATGTTCGCGAAGCATATCAATAAACTGGAGAAAGAAATGCTCAAGGCTTCAAAAGAGCTACAATTTGAGCAGGCTGCACGTATACGGGATGAAATTTTACGTTTAAAAGCGCAGATGTTAAGTTAGGTCTGTGTGTAAATTACAGATTTAAATTACGTAAAATCAATCACAAATCTAACATAATGCTACAAAGTATGTCTGCGGATGCCGCTATTGTAAGTACGAAATATTCATGTTGAAAATTTTGTCCTGATCAACAAATAGGTATCGTATGACAACTAAAAATAATCTCCCTCATGCGGGATTGAAACTTGCAAAAATTGCAGTGGGTGGTGCAGTTCTACTTGGACTCGGGGCTGCAACTATGGCTTATGCCAAGAACGATTCTTTACCCACTGTAGAGAAAGTTGAACTGGATCGTTATTTGGGCACCTGGTATGAAGTGGCTCGTAAACCACTTACATTCCAGAACAAGTGTGATCGTGATGTTACGGCGACGTATACATTAAATGAAAATGGTAACGTTAATGTAGATAACCGCTGTATCCAGAAAAATGGTCAGGTGACCCAATCCGTAGGTGAGGCATACATTCAGAATGCACCTTATAACACCAAGCTCAAAGTAAGTTTCTTACCAGAGTTTATTCGCTGGTTGCCAGTGGGCCGTGGCGATTATTGGGTATTGAAACTGGATGATAATTATCAAACCGTACTGGTCGGCGAGCCTAAACGTAAATATATGTGGGTATTGTCACGTGATCCTCAACTGGATCAGAACGTGGTGAATGAATACCTGCAATATGCGCAATCTGTGGGTTATGATTTGAGTGATGTGATTCATACCAAACAGACCCAACAGGCAAGAAAATAAAAGGCCACTTGGGTTAGGTATAAAAACCATGCTTCGGCATGGTTTTTTAATGCTTCTCTTTTTTGAATTATATATTTTGCCTTGCTATCACCTTTGGTCAGATGAATCTTCAAGCTTTATTTTAGACTAATCGTTATAATGCGCTGGAATGATCTTGAGTTTGAAGCATGTATAAAGGCATTGCATTATCGGTATTGGCATCAGTAGTATTTGGTGTTCTTTATATATTCACGCCATTTTTGCAGCCTTTAGACAGTGAACAGACCTTTGCCTGGCGGATGTTGGCGACCATTCCATTTTTGACTGCGTTCATGTGGTGGTCAGGTGACCTCAGCCATATCACTCAAATTTTAAAACGCATTCTCAAACAACCTGCTTTTCTGCTCTGGTTGATCATCAGTTCCCTGTTATGTACGACACAGTTGTGGCTCTTTTTATGGGGACCAATTAATGGCCGCGGTTTACAGGTATCCCTAGGATATTTCCTGTTGCCCTTAGTCATGGTGCTGGTCGGATGTGTGCTTTATAAGGAAAAACTATCGCGCTGGCAGATGGCAGCAGTCGCACTGGCCATATTAGGTGTGGGACATGAAATCTGGCGAATCGGTTCGATCGCCTGGGAAACGGTCTATGTGGCTTTGGCTTATCCACTGTATTTCTTCCTGCGCCGTCGCTTTGGTACGGATCACTTGGGTGGATTCTGGTGGGACTTGTGTCTGATTCTGCCAGTGGCTTTCTATCTGGGCTTTGTACATAGCGATTCTCTCAAGCTTATGGTCAGTTTCCCTCATCTCATCTTGGCAGTGTTGGGTTTGGGCTTCTTAAGTGCTTTAGGCTTAGGTAGTTATATTCTGGCAAGCCGTTATCTGCCTTTCGTAATTTTTGGTCTGCTGAGCTATCTGGAGCCAGTACTTTTGGCTTTTGCGTCTATGGCATTAGGGGAGCGGGTTGAAGCCGGCGAATGGCTGACCTATCTTCCGATCTGGCTGGCCGTCGTATTGTTGGTAATTGAAGGTATACTACACATTATTGAACAACGAAAAAGACGCCTGACACTAGCACAAAATTTAGAGCGTTATCAGAAACGTTTAGATTCTTGAATGATAAATTTGGCTGAATAAACAACATTTAACAAAAATCTGGTTTTTATAGTTAATAGATGATTTTTCAAATTTTAAATGCAAAATCATCTGACTAATTACAATTATTTTCAAAATTTATAGTGAATATATCGGATTTTCGGCCAGAGTTAATCAGCTTTTGATTCAAACTTGCGGCCAATTCCATTACAATTATCGGGTTTTGAAATTTATGCTTAGATTTACAATTAATTAGAGGACGTATCTGTGAGCAAAGACACTATCGTTGCCCTCCATGCAGAGCACCAAGGTCGTTGGAAAAACCGTGAAGAACTTGCGGAACGTATGATTGCCCTAGTAGGTCAGTTATATCGTGAAAAAAATATCGTAGCTACAGTTTACGGTCGCTCTTTAATTAACCGTTCTGTAATCCAGATCCTTAAAGCGCATCGTCGTACTCGCGTATTAGACGTTGAGCTTTCTGTTGTAGACACTTTCCCAATCCTTGAAGCATTGGCAAAAGTGGAAAACATCGGTACTGCTGAAATTGATCTAGGCAAACTTGCTGTTGAATTCAAAGCAAAAGGTGGTGATGTTAACGCATTCGTTGCTGACGCTGTGAAATCACTTGAAGGCAATGCAACTTCTGTAGAAGGTAAAGATGTTGTGCTTTACGGTTTCGGTCGTATTGGTCGTATCCTTGCCCGTTTGATGATCAGCCAGTCAGGTCTAGGCCGCGGCTTGAACCTGAAAGCAATCGTAGTTCGTAAATCATCTGACGGTGACCTTGAAAAACGTGCGTCTTTATTACGTCGTGACTCAATCCACGGTCCATTTGCGGGTACGATTTCTGTAGACGAAGAAAACGAAGCAATCATTGCAAACGGCCAGTTCATCAAAGTGATCTATGCATCTAATCCATCTGAAGTGGATTATACTGCATACGGTATCGAAAATGCATTAGTGATCGACAACACTGGTAAATGGCGTGATGCTGAAGGTCTTGCTCAACACCTGAAATGTCCAGGCGCTGCTCGCGTAATTCTGACTGCACCTGGTAAAGGTGACATGAAGAACGTTGTATTTGGTGTGAACCAGGCTGACATCCTTGATGAAGATCAAATCATCTCTGCTGCAAGCTGTACTACCAATGCGATCACTCCAACACTGAAAGTGTTAAACGACAAATACACAGTGATCAATGGTCACGTTGAAACAGTTCACTCGTTCACAAACGACCAGAACCTGATCGACAACTACCATAAAGCTGATCGTCGTGGCCGTGCTGCAACATTGAACATGGTTATTACTGAGACTGGTGCTGCTAAAGCGGTTGCGAAAGCACTTCCTGCACTGAAAGGCAAGTTGACTGGTAACTCTGTACGTGTTCCTACGCCAAACGTATCTCTTGCAATTCTGAACCTGACTTTAGACAAAGAAGTTGATCGTGATGAAGTAAATGAATACATTCGCCAAATCTCAATCAATTCTAACCTTCAAGGTCAAATCGGTTATACAAACTCGACCGAAGTTGTATCTTCTGACTTTATCGGTTCTCGTACTGCAGGTGTATTCGACGCTCAAGCGACCATCACTTCAGGCAACCGTTTAACTTGCTACGTTTGGTATGATAACGAAGTAGGTTATAGCTGCCAGGTACTTCGCATTGCTGAACAAATGGGCGGCGTAAGCTATCCAAAAGTTCCTGCTGAAACAAATGCATAATTTGTAGAAGTCATCTAAAAAAAGAGCCTCTTTTGAGGCTCTTTTTTATTGTGGAAGATAAAGGTGGAAAATTAGTTTTATCAAATCATATGCATTAATTGATGGAAAATTCACCTTGATACGCTCATATGAATCTGTTAGCTTACAAATGGTAAGTACATTAAAAATAGTAAGTAATAACTAAAAACCGTGATCAAGAAAGGAACTCTTCAATGACCAAGTATGCAATCAGTCCATTACTGGGGCAGGTGCTATCTAATGAATGCCCATCCCGTGAAATACTGGAACATCTCACCAATAAATGGTCGATCTTGGTTTTACGTTGCCTGAGTGAAGGTGTGCATCGCTTTAGCGAGTTGAAACAGCGCATTGAAGGTGTCAGTGAAAAGATGCTTTCCCAGACTTTAAAAATGCTGGAACAAGATGGTTTTATTCTGCGTACTGTCTATCCGGTGGTGCCACCTAAAGTAGAATATCAGTTGACGATTACTGGCTCACAAGCAGCTGAAAAAATAATGAATTTGATTGGCTGGATTGAGAAAAGCCTGCCTGAGATTTTGGAAAATAAAGAACGTATATAACAAATTTAATTTAGATTAAATTTAGAAGAGACAGTAAATGGATATATCTAATTGGGACTGGGGGGCAACGGCCACGCTTATAGCGGCTGGGGTGGCATGGCTGATTTCAAAGGAATGGAAGACTCAGAAAAGTAGTGAAGTAATAGCTAATGAGGCTCAATCATTATTAATGTTAATAAATGATTATGATAGTCAATGCTTAGAAGTTCATAGTGCAATTATGAACCAAAGAAGAGCTATAGTAGAACTCGAAAATCTTAAGAATATAGCTTTAAAAATAAGATCGAAAGCCCAGTTTTTTTATGAACTCACCTTCAATAAGCATGATGAGCTATTAGAGTTAAAAGATGAGATTACAAGAGTATATAAGACATTAGAAAAATTTGAAGGAGCTGAGTTTAAAAATATCATTCTAGATAATAATTTTCCTTACCTAGTTGAGGTAATGCGTGAAGTAATTAAAGAATCTAAATATTTACTTATGGCATATTTTAAACACCAAAAATAAATTTCTTTCATAAATCATTTTTTAATGACTATAAGTAAATTATATATCTAAAATAAACAATAGATTTGAGTTGGTATTGGATTCATAAGTGTGGCAGGGATGCCACACGTTTCCCATCACAACAAGGATGTTGTGTATGGGAAACAAAAGGTTTTTTGCTACTTTTGACCTTTCAAAAGTAGAGCGATGGCCCACTCAAAGGTATCAAAATAAAAAATGCAATGTGAGGCAGTGCTGATTTTATAAATTTAATATGGAGTATTCTCTGACTTATGAAAGAAGTCTATTATTTATTACATATAAAATTATTCCATCCTCTTAAAATCCCACCGATCAATCAGCAAAATCCCAATCGAGAAAACAAGGCCAAGTACCACACAACCAACCCATTCAAAGTGCTCCCAGGCATAAACCGCACCGAGTGAGCCTAAAGCTGCACCACTAAAATAAATGGTCATATATACTGCATTAATTCTGGAACGTGATTTCAGGTCAATCCGATAAACCAGATTCTGATTTAATACATGGAATGCGGTCAGGCCAAAATAAGCCATCAATACGCCAATCGCATAGATCACAATATTCTGCTGGGCAAAATATAAGGGCAGTGTAGAGCTGAGCATTAAAGCAATACATAGCTTGGCGACCAGATTTTCTCTGCCTTGTCCTACGGTTTTGCCTGACCAGCTTGATGAATAAATTCCAATCACACCGAGTAAGCCGAACAGGCCAATTTCAAAATCAGTGAAATGGTAAGGTGCGCTACCTAGTACGAAGGTCATGGAAGTAAAGACCATAGATAGAATACCGAAGCCTAAAGCACCTGCGCAGGCACGACGAATCAGATGCGGGTTCTGCTTAGCGATGACAAATAAAGAGCGATAGATACTGCCAATGGTCAAACCCGCCTGCGGTTGAGTATCCGGTAGTTTTCTCCACATGAGAGTGGCAAAAAGCAGGGTAATGATTCCACTAAATAAGTAAACACCTTCCCAAGACCAGTAGGTCGAAACAAAGCCAGCAAAAGTCCGCGACAGAATGATGCCCATCACCAAGCCACTCATCAGTTTACCGACAATGGTAGCACTGGATTCAGATGGACTAATCGTAGAAGCAAAAGGGATTAAAACCTGAGCCGAGATTGCGCCAAATGTCGCACATAAGGTAAACACATAAAGCGTTGATAAAGTCGTGCTGAATGAAAGCAGAATCTGCGAAATGGCTGCAAAGACCATCAGACTGACAATCAGCTTACGTTTATTCAAGAAATCTCCCAATGGTACTAACAGCATTAAGCCCAGTACGTATCCAATCTGGGCGATTACTACCGTTAAGCCAGCCTGACTGGTTGTAATTCCTAAACTTTCCTCGATTGAATAGATTAAGGGCTGATTAAAATAAGCTGATCCGGCACAGAGACCACATGCCATTGCCATAAGTAATACAAATTGTGATGACAATGGGCTGACAGAATTCTTTTCTGTGGTCATAGCTATACCATGGGCTCTTTTTCGACGTTGAGCACTATAGGCAGCTCGATGCCAAATCAGAAATAATAAAAAACGATCAATTAAGCTTTAAAAACTATATTTTGAATTTTTATAGGTCTGAATATTTTTCAGACGGTTTTGTATTTTGAGACAAGCTGAATGAAATTACCCTTGAAATGAGCGATCTTCATGGAATAGTGCATAAATGTAGTCGAGAAATGCTTTAAAATATGGCAGAATAGGCGGTTTTTAAAGTTTTTAGAGGATTGGCATTATGCGCTTTGTTGATGAAGCAGTCATTACCGTAGAGGCTGGCGACGGTGGCAATGGCGTAGCCAGTTTTCGCCGTGAAAAGTTCGTACCATTTGGTGGTCCAGATGGTGGTGATGGTGGTCGTGGCGGCAGCATTTATATTCAGGCTGACGACGACACGAGTACCCTTGTAGATTATCGTTATACCCGTAAATTTCGCGCTGAACGTGGTAAAAACGGTGCTGGCGCAAACTGTGCTGGTCGTGGTGGCGAATCAGTTATTTTAAAAGTTCCTGTAGGAACAACTATCGTCGATTCAGAATCTGGCGATATTATTGGCGATCTGGTTGAAGATGGCCAGAAAGTATTAGTGGCACATGGCGGCCAAGGTGGTTTGGGTAATACGCACTTCAAATCATCGACCAACCGTTCTCCGCGTAAATGTACGCATGGTACCAAAGGCGAATTCCGTGAAATCCGTCTTGAGCTGAAAGTACTGGCTGATGTGGGCTTGCTTGGCATGCCAAACGCAGGTAAATCAACCTTTATCCGTGCAGTTTCTGCTGCAAAACCAAAAGTGGCAGATTATCCGTTTACGACCATGGTACCTAATCTGGGTGTAGTGGATGCGGATCGTCACCGTTCATTTGTAATGGCGGATATTCCAGGTCTGATCGAAGGTGCGGCAGAAGGTGCAGGTCTCGGGATTCGCTTCCTGAAACATTTGGCACGTACCCGTATTCTGCTTCACATTGTCGATGTTCAACCGATTGACGGTTCAGATCCAGCTTACAATGCCAAAGCGATTTTGAATGAGTTGCAAAAATTCTCCCCAACACTTTCAAAATTACCGGTGGTATTGGTTCTGAATAAGGTCGATCAGCTTGCTGTAGATACTCGCGATGAATGGTGTAATCACATTCTTGAAGAATTGCAGTGGGAAGGTCCTGTCTTTAAAACTTCAGGCTTAACGGCTGAAGGAACTAAGGATGTGGTGTATTACCTGATGGATCAAATCGAGCAGCAACGCGAACGCGAAGTTGAAGATCCTGAATACGCAGCAGAGATGAAAGAATTCCGTGATCAGCTTGAAGCTGAAACACGTGA
The DNA here is from genome assembly GCF_013418535.1 of Acinetobacter sp. YH12137. Lineage (NCBI taxonomy): Bacteria > Pseudomonadati > Pseudomonadota > Gammaproteobacteria > Moraxellales > Moraxellaceae > Acinetobacter > Acinetobacter sp. YH12137. The sequence goes on from NZ_VPBW01000008.1 coordinate 90,439, forward strand.
ACAAACGATTGCTGCGAAAGAAGCTTATCGTGAAATGCGTCGCGCTCAACGTCTGGGCGGCGATGACTTTGATGATGAAGATGATGACGACAGCGACGTAGAAGTATATTACGTACGTTAATCTTTTAAAGATAAGTCTGAGGACAAGATGATAGAAGTGGTAGATGGGCAACGTCAGCTCAAGGGTTGTAAACGAATCGTTGTTAAAATCGGATCATCTTTACTCACAGCAAACGGGCAAGGTTTAGATTTAGATGCTATCTCGCATTGGGCGGGACAAATCGCGGATCTACACAATGCCGGACACGAGATTATTCTCGTTTCTTCCGGAGCTGTGGCTGAAGGTATGGTTCGAATGAAACTTGAGAATCGACCCACCGATCTACCCAGTCTTCAGGCTTGTGCTGCCATTGGTCAGATGGGTTTAATCCAGACCTGGTCAAGTGTGCTGGAAAAACACAGCATTCAAACTGCTCAGGTGTTATTGACTCATGATGACCTGGCAGACCGTCGTCGCTATCTCAACTCTTGTGATGCTTTGCAGCACCTGATTGATTGGCATGTGATTCCGGTCATTAATGAAAATGACACGGTTTCTACTGACGAAATTCGCTTTGGTGATAACGATACCTTAGCTGCGATGGTGGCGGGACAAGTTCACGCAGATCTGCTGATTATCCTGACTGATCAGGAAGGCATGTTTGACTCGGATCCACGTTCTAATCCGGATGCCAAACTGTTTCATACCGTGCGTGCCATGGATGAAAGCCTGTTTGATATGGCAGGCGGCGGCGGAAAATTTGGTCGTGGCGGTATGCTGACCAAAGTCCGTGCTGCACGTCTGGCTGCAAAATCTGGTTGTCCAACGCTGATCGCTAGTGGTGATAGCGACAATGTTTTATCGCGCCTAATGGCAGGTGAAATGTTGGGTACACTTTTTATCACTGATGATGATCGCATGACTGCACATCAGCAATGGTTAGCAGCGCATCTGCAAACTGCAGGTCGTTTGGTGATTGATGATGGTGCGGTTAAAGCCATCAAAGAAAATCACCGTAGCTTGTTGCCTGTCGGTGTCAAAGCGGTAGAAGGACATTTTGACCGTGGTGATGTAGTGGAATGTGTCGATCGACAAGGTCACCGTATTGCTGTAGGACGTGTCAACTTCAGTTCGCGTTCAGCGGAAATTGTCAAAGGTCTGGCATCAGATAAAGTACATCAGGTGTTAGGTGAGGCACGTTCACTAGAAATGATTCATCGCAATCATATGGCGATTTACTAGTTTGAGTCTTTTAGGAATGTATTCCTTGAGAAAAACTTGAAAATGAATTTATAAAAGCCCATTTTAAAATGGGCTTTTATCTTATGTAGTGGTGATCAATCTACGATTTCTTTGTAGTTAGGATGAAGTTCATAAAAATGTATAAATGCTCTGAATAAGTCAAAAGGAAAGGACTGTTATAAGTCAGAAGTGGTGATGGAAAATTTCAGTGATTCTTATATAATGTTTTAAAATCAAAACAATAAGATCACCTATGACTAATTATTATTTACCCGAACGTGAAATTTTAAATTTCAAACCTTATCAGTATAAACTCGCTAGTTGGGCATCTTTATCTGCTCTAATCCTCTTGGTCTGTTTTAATCTAAAGCACATCCTAGTCGGAGAATTTCAAAATATTGATTATTTTGATTTTGGCCTTTTTATTATTGTCTTTGTAATTTCCAGCTCAACAAAACTCATCCTCACAACACATTATTTGGAGCTGGCATATACACCTCTATTCCGGAGGAGAATCGCACGAAGTGATATCGAGAAAATGCATATTACACTACCTTTTAATATGGCATTTAAGCAAAAGCACCCCATACTGACTAAAAAGTTATTCAGTCGTAAATCTGATGATAAGCAAGACTTGAATCTAAAAGAAATTGGTCTTTTACAATTCATTCCATTGCATACTCAATCCAATATTTCAGCCATTCAGAAATTCTCTGTATTAAAACAGATTAATCTGCAAGAGCTTTCTAAAGAACAAAGCGAGAGCTTGTTAAGACATTTAAAGCAGGATTGGTATTTTGATATTCCGGTTGTTAATCAACCCCATCAGTCCACTAAACCTGAGCTTCATCAGGATATTGGTAAAACTCCTCTTATTCTAATTTTTATAGCGGTGATTCTTGGTTTTTTATGCGTCTTTCTACCAATGGATGGTCTACATTTTGGTACTGAATCTTATCTAGGATTAATTCCTGCCACTCTTTTCACTTTTATTCTTGGTTATATAGTGATTCGTGCAGAGAGAAAAGCATATGCATTTATCACGACTTTAATATGTAGTGTAGTGCTCGGGCCGTGTTTGTATTTTGTCGGTTTACAAGCAAATCGCCTTTACAATGAAGCTCAAGCTCCCATCACACACACTCACATACTTCAACTGATTGCAACCAATGCGCGTTATCAGACTTGGCAACTCCCACTAGAACTCACTGAAAAAACTGGTCTAGATGAAATTTATATCAATCAAAAATGGGCAGGATTTAATCATAACTTAAAATCTGGGCAATCCTACCCAGTTGCCATTAATGAAGGATATTTTAAAGATTTTTGGATTCAAAAAGATGCCTTTAAACACTTAGAAGTAATACAGGGGCATCAGCCATGATGATACCTGATTCCTTAGTTCAACATAGTATTTGCACTAACAAAGAGGAGAAATCACTATTTGAATTTCAACTTTTAAAGCAGGCGAAACTTGATTATAAACATTCAAAAATCAATGCATTTTTAGTTCACAAAAATACTTTTCCTATACTCTTCCTGTTGGCTTTGATACTTTTGTTATTTGATAAAAATAGGCTTTTTTTAGGGCTTACAATCAAACATTATATTTATATTTTGTCTGTACTCATGATTTGCCAATCGGCTTATCAAATCTGGATTGACTATAAAATCAAGCAAAAAATTAAACCTGAGAATGAGAAATATACATATTTTTCTTCAACAGGCATCATCAGAAAAATTATTTCCCATATGCCTAAAAAAAATCTGATTGAGTTTGAGATTGAATATTTGAATCGAGAATCTCAAATTCAAACACGTATTTTTAAACATTTTTACCAAATTGATATTTTTAATCCTGATGATTTTAATGACAGAGAAAGCGCTATCTACGCTTTAATAAATCAGTCTGTCATTCTTTATTTATCTTCTGAGTCTGAAACTTTGCTTCAACTATATTTAAAAGATCATGAACTACAAAACGTGAAGTTTAAACCTAGCCGTTTTTTCTTTAATTGCCAACCTTTTTGGCTATTCACCCAAGGCCCGCTCCCGCTGCCTATAGTAATTCACCCTGATGATCTACATAGTATTGAAATTCAATATTTGGCACAGAGTGAGACCTGGTCGTATATATTTAAAGGGCAGATTTTTGAAGACATTTATCTGTTGAGCCAGATTGAAAATATCCACGATTTTGAGCTAGCGTTATCTTCCAATTTGGCTGATTTTGATCATCAAAAATATAAAAAAATCAAACTAAGCAAATGTGAATATGCACAGCAAATTTGGCAAAATCCAAAGCCTTTGAATGAATTAAAAAAGACGCGAAAGCGCAAAAAATTAGCAATTCAATTCACCAGTTTTCAACTTATCTTGATCTTCACTAGCTTATGGCTTGCTTATCCATTTAAAGATTTTTTTCACATATCATTTGCCATTCTTTTTATTTTAATCACAAGTATACTTATGATTTTTATCTATATGTATTTATGTCGTCACTTTAAATACATGATTACGACTGATCAAGTTGCTTTATTTCAGATTCATCCGCGTAAAAAAGGTGGAAATCTATGACTGCTCTATTACGTCTACATATTAAAAAACTGCTCAGTGATGAACGTCGAAAATTATTCAAAACACAGATTACTTTATTGTGCAGTCCCACATTTATTCATCACTATAAAGTCAGGTATCACCGTTATATTGAAATATGCGAGAAAATAAATTGGTTTATTCTTTTACTATTACAAGCTTTATTATTATTCGGTCAAATTTCACAGGAAAATATTCAAACAAACCGATGGTTATACATCATCATAGCGATTTTTTATTATTCCTATATGGTTTTGTTGCACAAACCTGTCCATAACAGCTTATTCAGCAATATAATTCTTAGATGAATAAGCCCACACCTAAAATCTATCGTACAACTAATTGGTCCTCTTATAACAAAACCTCGTTGATACTAAAAAAGCCTCTCAATTTGAGAGGTTTTTTAGTATTTAATCAATTATTGCAAAAATAAATTCTCTTTAAAATAATATTAATTATCTACTTTGCTATGGGAGATTAGTCGATTATTTAAACTGAATCGCCCCATTCGCGCTGACGGTCATTTGCGATTCGCCTGCCGCAACTTCCTGCTCAGGAACCGCCATATCAGCCGATGCAGATTTCATCATGGCCATACGCGGTACTGGCTGTGGTGAATAATTGTTAGTATTCAGGTTTAAGTTCACCAGTTGATAACTCGGTTTGTTCCAGGTCTGGGTGAGTGCCTGTGCGCGTTGCTGGAAGTTTTTGGTGGCTTCAATCATCAGTTCGCTTTCAACTTTTTTACGCTTTTCGTCAGATACCTTGAAATTAATCGACTGGGTCTGGAAGTGCTGTTGTAATTCAGCAATTAATTGAGATGTCGCTTTAAAATCTTTTGATTCTAGACGAATCTGGGCACGACCACGCCATTCTTTCAATTTACGGTTGTCATTGTCATAAATAGGGTAAGTACTTTGTGCCCCAGTCTCGATTTTCACAGTTGGATATTTGCGTGCTGTGGCAATTGCTTGATTCATCAGCTGGTTAATTTGAGTGGCTAGTTCAGCCGGCTGTTTATTGGATTTTTCAACAAATAAATTGGCATTCATCAGGTCATTGGAAATATCGCGACTGGCTTCTGCCGAGATATTCACCACATTATAATTCAAGGTTTCTTCAGGAGCTGCGAAAGCGGCAGAAGATAATGCGCCGAGCAAAGCAAGCGCTGAAAAAGAGGAAAGACGCATTTTGTTGTCCTGTTTTAGTGGAATTGTTGGCCTTGTGCTGATCATAAAATACTAAGGTGGAAATGTGTTGATATTCCGAAATTATTGTCGTTGGATTGTTAAAAATATATTTTATTTATTGTAGATATATCGGAACCAAATGTGATGAAAATTATATACTTATTGAGATAATTGTTTGATAATTACACTGTTGTATTCATGACAACAAAATTGCATAAAATGTTTAGGCTTCCTTGTCATTACTATGCATAAAGTTGATAATTTAGACAGCAACATTTTTTGATATATTTTTTCAATAACAGTCGAGGCAAATTGATACTAAAAGTTGTTTATTTTCCTGAAAAAAACTGTATCATCCGCCTCTCCTAGTTACTGAATAGAAAATTGTCTAACTAGATTATATAAAGCACCGAGTCAAACGACCGCAAGTCACCAGACTTATTTCTTTCAACCCATATCAGAGATGGTAATTCGATATGAGCGTTTCTTCTGTAAATCCTGCCACCAATTCCACAAACGAATACTACTTGACTCGCCAAAGTCAGATGGAATCGAATGTGCGTAGTTATCCACGTAAATTACCGTTAGCGATAGCGAAAGCACAAGGTTGCTGGGTTACCGATGTTGAAGGTACGGAGTACCTTGATTGTTTAGCTGGGGCAGGGACATTGGCATTAGGCCATAATCACCCTGCGGTCATTCAAAGTATCCAGGACACACTTGCAAGCGGTCTTCCATTGCATACGCTGGATCTCACCACTCCTTTAAAAGATGCTTTTACTGAGGCACTTCTTGCTTACCTGCCAGGTGGTAAAGAAGAATATTGCTTACAGTTCTGTGGTCCATCTGGTGCAGATGCGACTGAAGCAGCGATTAAACTTGCTAAAACCTTTACTGGCCGTAGTTCAGTGATCAGCTTCTCTGGTGGCTATCACGGTATGACTCACGGTTCTTTGGCAATGACGGGTAACCTGTCTGCGAAGAATTCAGTAAATGGTTTAATGCCAGGCGTTCAATTCATGCCATATCCGCATGAATACCGTTGTCCACTAGGTCTGGGTGGTGAAGCGGGTGTTGATGCTTTGACTTATTATTTCGAAAACTTCATTGAAGATGTCGAAAGCGGTGTAACCAAGCCAGCAGCTGTAATTCTTGAAGCGATTCAAGGTGAAGGCGGCGTGGTAACTGCACCGGTAAAATGGTTGCAAAAAATCCGTGAAGTGACTGAAAAACACAACATCGTGTTGATTCTTGACGAAGTTCAAGCAGGCTTTGCGCGTTCAGGCAAAATGTTCGCATTCGAACATGCGGGTATCGAACCTGATGTGGTTGTCATGTCTAAAGCCGTTGGTGGTAGCTTGCCACTTGCAGTACTGGGCATCAAACGTAAATTTGATGCATGGCAACCTGCTGGCCACACCGGTACTTTCCGTGGTAACCAGCTGGCAATGGGTACAGGTCTTGCGACTCTACAAACCATTAAAGAACAAAACCTTGCGCAAAATGCACAAGAACGTGGTGATTTCCTGCAAGCTGAACTGAAAAAACTGGCTGCTGAATTCCCATGTATCGGTAACGTTCGTGGTCGCGGTCTGATGATCGGTATTGAAATCGTCGACGAGCGTAAACCGGCGGATCATATGGGTTCTTTCCCTGCTGATGGCCAATTGGCTGCAGCAATTCAAACCGCTTGTTTCAACAACAAACTGTTGCTGGAAAAAGGTGGTCGTAACGGTACAGTAATCCGTTTACTTTGCCCATTGATCATTACTCAAGCTGAGTGTGAAGAAGTTCTGGTTCGCTTCAAGAAAGCGGTTTCTGAAGCTCTAGTCGCAGTTCGAGGCGCATAATTCATGGTAGATTTTGCAGAACACCGTAAAGCGTTACTCTGCAATGATGCTGCATCTATCGCTGACTATGAGTCGGCGATGGATCAGGCGACCAAAGCGGTTGCAGCATGGTTGCAAAACGACAAGATGTATACCGGCGGTAGCATCAAGGAATTGCGTAGCGCAATTGCTTTCAATCCTTCTAAAGAAGGTCTGGGCGTACAAAAGTCTTTAGAGCGTATGGTTGAGCTATTCCTCAACAAGAGCTTGAAAGTCCATCACCCGCATTCGCTTGCACATTTGCATTGCCCAACGATGGTCACTAGCCAGATCGCGGAAGTGTTAATTAACGCCACTAACCAGTCAATGGACTCTTGGGATCAAAGCCCGGCAGGTTCTTTGATGGAAGTGCAGTTGATTGACTGGCTACGTCAGAAAGTTGGCTATGGCTCAGGCCAGGCAGGTGTATTCACTTCTGGTGGTACGCAATCCAACCTGATGGGTGTATTGCTGGCGCGTGATGCCTGCATCGCGAAAAACTGGAAAGACGAAAACGGCAATCCGTGGTCTGTTCAGCGTGATGGTATCCCTGCGGATGCAATGCGTAACGTCAAAGTCATCTGTTCTGAAAATGCACACTTCTCTGTGCAAAAGAACATGGCGATGATGGGTATGGGCTTCCAGTCCGTCGTGACTGTTCCTGTGAAAGAAAATGCGCAGATGGATGTTGATGCTCTGGAAAAAACCATGGCGCATCTTCAGTCTGAAGGCAAGATCGTGGCATGTGTGGTGGCAACTGCTGGTACAACTGATGCTGGTGCAATTGATCCCCTCAAACAGATTCGTGAAATCACCAATAAATATGGTGCGTGGATGCACATCGACGCAGCATGGGGTGGTGCACTGATTCTGTCTAATGACTATCGTTCTATGCTGGATGGCATCGAGCTGTCTGATTCTGTGACACTGGATTTCCATAAGCATTACTTCCAGACGATTTCATGTGGTGCGTTCTTGCTGAAAGATGAAGCGAACTATCGTTTCATGCACTACGAAGCAGAATATCTGAACTCTGCTTATGACGAAGAGCACGGTGTACCTAACCTGGTGTCGAAGTCGCTACAAACCACTCGTCGTTTCGACGCGTTGAAATTGTGGATGACTGTAGAAGCGTTGGGTGAAGAGCTTTATGGTTCGATGATCGACCATGGCGTGAAATTGACTCGTGAAGTCGCAGATTACATCAAGGCAACTGATGGTCTGGAACTTCTGGTTGAGCCACAATTTGCATCGGTATTGTTCCGTGTGGTTCCAGCAGGCTATCCAGCTGAGTTTGTCGATGCCTTGAATCAGAACGTCGCGGATGAACTGTTTGCGCGTGGTGAAGCGAACATTGGTGTCACTAAAGTCGGTCAGGTTCAATCTCTGAAAATGACGACTTTAAGCCCGGTTGCAACGCTTGAAAACGTGAAGAACCTGTTGGCACTTGTGCTTGCAGAAGCGGACCGTATCAAAGATTCAATTGCTGATGGTACTTATACACCGCCAATCGCATAAGCGGTTGCAGGTGAAAAAAGGAGATCTAGATGATCTCCTTTTTTATTGGGTTTTGATCCATATATAGATCATCAGCTTCAAGGTGATTAAGCTGCAAATAAAGGATTAAAGCCTTTTTTCCTTAACAGTTTACGGTACATACTGGAGCTGCGATCTGCCGGGAAATGTGCTTCCAGAGATAAGTCTAGCGGTAAAAACTCAGGCTTCTGGTTTTCGACAATCAGACGATCTTCTTCAAAAATCTTCAGATTAAAATCATAGGCTTCTTCGACAGGTAAGTCTTTATCATAATTACGACAGATAGGAGCAAACAGTCGGGTCTGACGGGCGGTCATCGGTGAAGCAGCATTCATAATCACCTGTTTGGCATCATTAGGGAAATGGATGGTCAGGGTTGCGGTAAAGGGCAGACTAATTTCAAAATGCCGTAGCCATTTAAAATCTTCCTGACCGCGCTGATCTAACCCAATCGGATAACGGCCGACACTGCTGATATAGTCGGCATTAAAACCATATTCAGTTTCCGTTGTGGTGTAATCCGGGACTTCGACATCATTCGGATCACCAAAGGTATCCGGATGTACCCAGGCAAAATGGGCGACATCAATAAAGCCTTCTAGCTGTCTGCCAGCAAAACATTTGATGTCGACTTGTGGGCAAACCAGTTGCTGATAATCTGCATCATTCCAATAAGGCATCATTGGAATATTCGGTTCAGCGTCTTTGTCAGCTGTCAGTGAACACCAGATCAGACCATAACGTTCAACCGCGGCATAGGTCCATAAATGAAACCGATCTGAAATTTTATGCTGTGGATGGGCAGGGATACGGTTGCATTTACCTTGTGTACCAAAACGCAAGCCATGATAAGGACAGACCACGCCTTGACCATCATTTTTTCCCAGACTTAAGGGCACACCACGATGCGGACAGGCATCCTTGGCCACGATCAGTTCATCCTGCATCTTGTAAATGACCAGAGGCATATCTAGCAGCATTGTCCCTAGCGGCTGTTCAGAGACATCACGGGCTAAGGCCACTGGATACCAATATTGAGCCAGGAGATGCCAGTCATGTTCTTCAAATGTCATGTGAATCGGTAAATCTGGATTGAAAACTGGAATGGTTGTGCTATTCATGACGCTATCACTGTGATTCTTTATTTCCAATATAGGCCAATGTGATGTTCTACGAAATTTCAAAGATCAGGACATCCTGTTGCATAAATTCGAACAGGATGTAAGGAAGAATGAGCTATAGGCAAAAAATTAAAGGAAGCAATATTTAAAGTTCCAAAAAAGCATCCCGAAAGATGATTCTTCTATTTTCCATGCACAAAATGTGCATTCAGGACTTTATGCCTAATGTGATATGCAAGCTCCATTCAGACAAAATCAGCTAATGTCAGGGAACAACAAAAATATCTGATTCAGGATGAAGAGATGACTAATTTGCATGTATCCCAACCCGTTGGCTGTATTATTCAAGGAAAAATGGTACAAGGCGCTGCCGAAAGTTTTGTAGTGATCAATCCTGCTGATGAGCAGGTATTGGCACTGTGTTCCTCTCCCTCGGAAGCACAAATTGAAGACACCATCCGTAGTGCCGAGCAGGCTTTTCACCAATGGAAAAATATGGATGATGCTGCGCGACAGGCAATCCTGCATCGTATTGCAGATCGTATTGAAGAACACCGAGAAGAATTAGCGCGTTTAGTGGTGCAGGAGCAGGGCAAACCCTATGCACTGGCTGAATTTGAAGTCGGTGGGGCCATTGCCTGGACCCGCTATCAGGCAGAACTCAAGATTGAAACTGAAATCTTACAGGATGATGCCAACAAGCGGATCGAACTTCATCATCGGCCTTTAGGGGTCGTGGCATCGGTTACCCCATGGAACTGGCCTTTAATGATTGCTGTCTGGCATATCATGCCGGCAATTCGCGCTGGCAACGTGGTGATCAATAAACCTTCAGAATTTACCCCATTGTCGACACTTCGACTCGGTGAGCTGATTCAGCAAGAGGTTGCACCTGGAGTGGTCTCTATACTTACAGGAGGCGGTGAGGTCGGTGCCAATCTGACCAGTCACCCTGCAATTGCCAAAGTGGTATTTACCGGTTCAACTGCGACTGGGCAAAGAATCATGCAAAATGCAGCCGCGACTTTCAAACATCTGACACTGGAACTTGGTGGCAATGATGCAGGCATTGTTTTGCCAGATACCGATATCCAGGCAATGGCAACCCGAATCTTTAATGGAGCTTTTATCAACATGGGCCAGACCTGTGCAGCGTTGAAACGGCTGTATGTGCATGACAGCCAATATGATTCACTGGCACAGGAATTAGTGAAAGTCGCACAGCAACAGTCTCTGGGCGATGGTTTAGCCGAGACGACTACTTTTGGTCCAGTGCAAAACATCAAGCAATACCAAAAAGTTCAGGCCATGATTCAGGAAGCCCGTGATGAAGGGGCAATAGTTATGACATCTGGTCAGAATCTACCGGATACAGGCTATTTTATTGCACCGACGATCGTGACCAATGTGAACCCAGATAGTCGTCTGGTGCAGGAAGAGCAGTTTGGCCCGGTATTACCTTTGATCCGTTATCACGATATTGAAGAAGTACTGACTAAAGCTAACAATACAGATTTTGGTTTAGGCGGCTCGATCTGGTCATCCGATCTAGAGCAGGCACAACAGTTTGCACAGCGACTGAGTTGTGGTACGGCATGGATCAATACGCATGGTGAGATTTTCCCGCATGTACCTTTTGGTGGATGGAAGCATTCGGGCATCGGTGCCCAGTTCGGACTGAGTGGGCTGCTCGAAAATACGATTCAACAGGTTGTTCATATCAATAAAAATTAAATCAAAAAAAGCTCAAGTTTAACTTGAGCTTTTTTCTTTTACTTAAAATATATCAACGTAATAAAGGGCGGGCAGCCTGAAAATCAAAATGTAATTGCTTGAATTTATTTAAGACAATATAAGATTTGATATGGCCGATAAAATTACAGCTTAGTAATTTTTCAGTCACAAAATTTGCCAGCATTTCCAGATTTTTGGCACCTACTTTTAACATGAAATCTGCATCACCACTTAAAGAAAAAGCTTCCTGAATAGCTTCTTCTTCTTCAATCAATTGTTGAAAAGCGATCTTGGCTGCTGCGTCATGTGTTTTGAGATTGACCTGTACCATAGCCAAAACTGCAATTCCCAAAGCTTCAGGATGAATGCAGGCGCTATAACCCAAAATAATTCCTTTTTGCTCCAGCAGCTGACGCCGTCTAGAACATTGAGAGGCTGACAAACCGATTAAATCTCCGATTTCCTGATTCGTCAGGCGCCCATTTTTTTGCAAAGCCTGGATGATTTTCCAGTCAAATTTATCCATTGCATCCATTGCATTGAATCCTTATTCGATACACGTTCTATGTATTTTTAAATCATTGTGACTTGCATTATGCACGAAATCAGAAAATGAAATGCAATATTCTGTAATTGAAGCATAATAAGTGATAGGGAAAATAATAATGTTTATGGAAATTGGTCAGTACCTTAATCAGCGCCTGCAAGAACTAGGAATTCAGTATATTTTTGGTGTGCCAGGTGACTTTAATCTCTCCTATTTAGAACAGATTGAAATTGATCCAAAACTGGAATTTATCGGTAACTGTAATGAGCTAAATGCAGCTTATGCAGCAGATGGTTATGCACGTCTGCATGGTGTCGGCGCTTTACTGACCACTTATGGTGTGGGCGATCTAAGTGCGATTAACGGTATTGCAGGTGCATATGCTGAGCAGGTTGCCATGGTGCATATTTCCGGCATTCCACCTTTGCATGCCGTAGAGCAGGGCGCTTTGTTACACCATACCCTGATTGATGGCGATTATGACAATATCATGAACTGCATGCGCGAATTTACCGTGGCACAGACACGTTTGACTCCAGCCAATGCAGTGAGTGAAATTGACCGGGTATTAAAGCAATGTATATTGATGCGTCGACCGGTTCATATCCAGCTCCCTTCAGATATTACCCATCTCCAGATTAAAGTACCTAAGCAACTTCTAGATCTGAGCCGTCCACAGAGTGATCCAAAACTTCTGCAAGAAACTGCGGCACGGATAGCTAAACGCATCAAACAGGCACGTCAGCCAGTCCTGCTCATTGACAATGGAGCAGAAATTTTCCAGCTTACCGATATGCTGCAAAATTGGGCTGAGCGCATGCAAATCCCCTATACCTGCCTGTCTACTGCCAAAAATATCATGAATGAAAGCCATCCCTTATATGCAGGTGTTTATGCAGGTGCAGCAAGCGCAGCATCAACCTGTCAGCTGGTGGAACAGTCGGATTGCCTGATCGCTATTGGGCCACGTTTTACCGATGTGGCCACCGCCTTTTTCTCACATCGTGTATCCGTACAAAATATGCTGTATCTGGCGGATTCCTGTCTTTGTCTGGATGGGCAGATGATCAGTGGACTGGATTTAGCTCAGTTGATCCAAACTATCTCAAAACAGACTTTAGATGATCAACCAAGTACTTTTAATCCTGCACCGAAACCATCGTTACAAACTCAACAGATCGAAGAAAATACTGCGCTGAGCCAAACTGCACTCTGGCAGCAGATTTCTGAATTCTTACAGGAAGATGATGTGATTGTGGCAGAAGTGGGCACCGCCAATGCGGGGTTGTCTGGACTAACCTTGCCAGTGACCGCCAAGTATCTGGTACAACCGATCTGGGGTTCAATCGGCTATACCTTGCCTGCCTTGCTTGGCAGTATGCTTGCTGCACCACAGCGCCGTCATCTGCTGTTTATTGGTGATGGTTCGATTCAGCTGACCATTCAGGAGCTTTCTACCTTATTAAGAGAAGGCTTAAAACCCGTAATTTTTATTTTAAATAATGGCGGCTATACCATTGAACGTTTGATCATGGGTGAAAATGCCAAGTACAACGATATTCAGAACTGGCAATACAGCCAGTTTGCTCAAGTCTTTTCTGCTGATACTCCGCATCAGGCTCATATAGTGAAAACCCCGGCAGAATTAAAGCGTACACTCGCACAAGTTCATCAGGCTGAGGAATTATGTCTGATTGAACTGCAACTCCCACGTATGGATGCACCACAACGTTTAAAACAGTTTGCTGAAGTCGTGGCACGCTATGACTATGGTGAATATGGTTATAAGCAGCTGGTTGAGCAGAATACACCTCCCTACAAAAAGGCAATCTAGCAAAATGTAGAAATTAAAAAAATTGTTCACAAGGAGTGACAATATGGATGTTGAAGATCATCAATTAAAAAAACAGCTTTCCAACCGGCATATCCAGCTAATCGCCTTAGGTGGAGCGATCGGTACAGGATTATTTTTAGGTTTATCACATACAATTCAGCTGGCAGGCCCATCAGTGCTTCTGGGCTATGCCATCGCTGGCATGATTGCATTTCTGATCATGCGCCAATTGGGTGAAATGGTGGTGCATGAACCGGTCAGTGGTTCATTCAGTTATTTTGCCAATAAATACTGGGGCAAAAAAGCAGGCTTTATTTCAGGCTGGAACTATTGGGTGCTCTATGTCTTAGTGAGTATGGCTGAGTTGAGTGCAATTGGTACTTTTATTCAGTTCTGGTGGCCGGAGATTCCGACCTGGCTCACGGCACTGGCATTCTTCCTGCTTATGAATGGGATCAATCTGGTCAATGTCAAATTCTTCGGTGAGAGCGAATTTATATTTTCCATGGTCAAGATCATTGCCATTTTAAGCATGATCGGATTCGGGATCTATCTGCTGTTTAGCGGTTCTGCAGGAAGTCAGGCCAGTGTGACCAACTTGTGGCAGCATGGCGGATTTTTCCCTGAGGGCTGGTCGGGTTTTATGATGGCACTTGCCGTGATTATGTTTGCATTTGGTGGGCTGGAGCTGATTGGTATTGCTGCTAGTGAAACCAAAAATCCAGAAAAGACCATTCCAAAAGCAGTCAATCAAATTGTCTACCGTGTACTCATTTTTTATATTGGCGCCATAGGTGTGTTGCTATGTCTCTATCCATGGAATCTGGTGGCGCAAGGCGGTAGTCCGTTCGTAATGATTTTCCAGTCATTGAATAGTCACGGCGTGGCCAATGTTCTTAATTTTGTAGTCTTGGTCGCTGCACTTTCGGTCTATAACAGCTGTATTTATTGTAATACCCGCATGTTGTTGGGTCTGGCTCAGCAGGGTAATGCACCGGCATTCTTAAAGAAAATTAACCGCCGTGGTATCCCGGTAAATGCTGTTCTATTCTCGGCAGCAGTCTCCGGTATCTGTGTATTAATGAATTACCTCATGCCGGGTGAAGCTTTTGGTATTCTGATGCTATTGGTGGTGTCTGCTCTGGTGATTAACTGGCTGATGATTTCACTGACCCATCTGAAATTCAGAAAAGCCATGCAGGAACAGCAGCAGACGACCGCATTCCCAAGTCTGTTTGGCCGCTGGAGTAATTACCTGACGATTTCATTTATCATCATGATTTTAATGATCATGAGCTTTACCAAAGAAATGCAGATTGCTGTTGCATTGGTGCCGGTCTGGTTGCTGTTTTTGACGGTGATGTATGTGATGAAATATCGCAGGAAACCTGTGCTCTTGCCTGAATCTACTGAACCCACCACTTAAATAAAAAGGCCCTGAACAGGGTCTTTTTTCTATTATATTGTCTTGATCAGGTGATGGATTAATTATCATAAAACCGTCATAAAGCTGTAACCCGGCTGTCATATTCCAAAATCAAAATGTGAGTATCGAAAACAGGTACTCAACTGAATCAAAAGTGGTGTACTCGAAATTTTAATAAATGAGAGAGATCCAGAATGCGCTTAACAAATATAGCAATCTTAATTGCAGCGGGGGTAGCGGCATCCACGACAGCGAATGCAGCACGTGACACCATCCAAATTGCAGGTTCTTCTACTGTTTTACCTTATGCCAGTATTGTCGCTGAAGAATTTGGCAATACCTTCCCTCAGTTTAAAACACCAGTCGTTGGTTCAGGTGGTTCATCTGGCGGCTTAAAACAGTTCTGTAATGGTGTAGGGGACAATACCATCGATATTGCGAATGCCTCGCGTCAAATCAAAAGTGCCGAACTGGCAGAATGTAAAAAGAATGGTGTCAACAAGGTACTAGAAATCAAGATCGGGTATGACGGGATTGTCTTTGCATCTAATTCAAATAAAGCCGCTTATAAATTACGACCTCAGCATGTTTATGCTGCTTTAGCTGCGCAGTTACCTTCCAAAGGGAAAATGGTAGCAAATCCATATACCCGCTGGAACCAGATTGATCCAGCCTTACCGAATGAACCTATCACTTTAGTGATTCCGGCTTCAAATCATGGCACACGTGAAGTCTTCCAGGAGAAGATGGTGGATGCAGGTTGTGAATCGTATGCTGCTATTAAGGCTCTAGCGAAAGATGCACAGAAAAAAGCATGTACCAGCTTCCGTAAAGATGGTCGTGTTGTTGAAATTTCAGGTGACTATACTGAAACTTTGGCACGCTTAAAAACCTCACCGAGCGCTGTTGGCGTATTCGGCCTGGGCTTTTACGATCAAAACCGCGACAAGCTACGTGTAGCAACCGTCAACAACGTTGCTCCTTCTGAAAAGACCATTTTAAATGGGGCTTATCCGGTATCTCGCCCGTTGTTCTTCTATGTCAAAGGCGAACACCTGAAATCAATCAAAGGTTTGCAACAGTTCACAGAGTATTTCCTGAATAAAAAGGTATCAGGTAAGGGTTCCAAGCTGGAAAAAGCCGGCTTGATTTCAATGTCAGACAAAGAACGTGCAGCAGTGCTGGCAAACTTTAAGGCTGCAAAAGCCGTAGTAGTGAAATAAAACAGGATTTAGGAAAATGCTGGTGACAGTCGACCTGTCATCGGCTTTTCATAACAAGCAAGTTTTTTCACAGACTAAAATCCTGAAAAGAACCATGGAGAATACATGAATCTGCTACTTATAGGTGTGTTACTGGCTTTAATTGCCATCGCCTATCAAATCGGATTAAGTAAAAGCCGGAAACTAGCAGGTCAGGGCAATAATTCTGCGATGCTACATTCACGTCCTGGATATTATGGCGCGCTCGTAGCTTTGTGGTGTGGACTTCCTGCATTTTTGATTCTGATGGCATGGAACATTGTTGAACCTAGCCTGCTGGAACAGGTCGTAATTAAACACCTACCTCATGATGTTTTGACTCATCTGGATCAAGCCAGTCTGAGTGTGGTCATAGATCGTGTACAGGCATTGGCTTCCGGTTTCGGTGTCAGTGATCAGCCGGCTGCTTATGAACTTGCAGCAGCAGAACAATTAGCTAAATTTTCTACCATCGGTACTTTTGCCAAACTGGCAGTTGTCATTTCTGTGGCTTTGGCCAGTCTGGTCTGGGCAAAAAAACGGATCAGCCAGAATTTTCGTGCACGGAATCAGGTCGAAAAGATCATGAATATCGGGCTGGCCTTGTGTTCTGGAGTAGCCATCCTGACCACACTCGGCATTGTGATGTCGATGTTTGGCGAAGCCATGCGATTCTTCAGCTTTGTCAGTCCACTGAATTTCTTCTTTGGCACCGAATGGGATCCGGGTTTTAGCACCACGGGTCATGCCGAAGGCAGTTATGGATTATTGCCATTGCTGTGGGGAACATTGATGGTCAGCGGGGTTGCATTACTTGTTGCAGTCCCCTTAGGACTGATGATTGCGATTTATCTGGCCGAGTACGCATCACCACGCTTCCGAGCTTGGGCAAAGCCGACCATTGAAGTTTTGGCTGGAATTCCAACGATTGTCTACGGTGTTTTCGCCTTAATGATTCTGGGGCCATTTCTTAAAAGTCTAGGTGCTTTGGTCAGTATTGATATTAATGCCACCAGTGCGCTTACTGCTGGCTTCGTCATGGGCATCATGATTATTCCATTCGTGTCATCTTTATCAGACGACATTATTACCCAAGTCCCACGTGCCTTAAGGGATGGTTCTTTAGGTCTGGGCGCGACCAAATCTGAAACGATTCGTCAGGTTGTCTTACCAGCCGCTTTACCCGGCATTATTGGCGCTTTTTTGCTGGCTGCATCGCGGGCCATTGGTGAGACCATGATTGTGGTACTCGCAGCAGGAAACAGTCCGCAACTGCACGCCAATCCGCTGGAAGCAGTCTCAACAGTGACCATTACTATCGTCAATCAGCTTACGGGTGATACTGACTTTGCCAGTCCGCAGGCGCTGGTGGCTTTTGCGTTGGGTCTTACCCTGTTTGTCATTACATTAGGGCTGAACATTGTTGCACTGTACATCGTGCGTAAATATCGAGAGCAATACGACTAATGAGTACTTCAAATACAACGCCTGTAGATCAGCCTATTGATCCATCTGTGGCTGCTGAGCAACGTGAAAAGCGCAGGAAGACCATTCAAAGCTCTCTGGCACGACGTCATCGCAAAGAAAAAACCTTTCGTGTCATGGGGCTTTCTGCCGTATTGGCTGGTTTGTTCTTTGTGGTAGTTCTTTTCGGCAGTATTTTGGGCAAAGGTTTGCCGGCATTCTGGCAAAGCAGTATCAGCTTGCCGATTCATTTTGATCCAGCCATTGTCAATATTAATCCTAAACCTAAACAGGCTGCGGGAGAATCCCAGGCACAATTTGAACAGCGTATGGTGGATTGGCAAATGCAGGTCGGTCTGGTTGACTGGGATGCCTTGATTGTAAATGGCATGATTGCCAAAGACAGTAAGCTGGAAAGCCAGCGTGATGAACTGGGCTATTTATATACCAGTTCAGAAGCGTATCGTCTGCGGGATATGGTACTGAATAATCCGGCTTTGGTCGGTCAAACCAAAGACGTAAAAATTCTGGCAGATGCCAATGTTGATGTCTGGCTGGCTGGCAATATTGACCGCGATCTGCCCGATGAACAGCAACAGCTCAGTCTTGAAGTCCGTCAGCTTGCGGATGATATGAAAGCTTCTGGCATAATAGAAAGTAGCTTTAATACCAATATCTTTACCAGTCCGGACTCGCGCAGTTCACCTGCTACCTCAGGTCTCGCAGGCGCATTTATGGGCTCATTGTTCATGATGCTGATCGTGATCTTTATTTCGATTCCGATCGGGGTCGCATCGGCTATCTATCTGGAAGAGTTTGCGCCGAAGAACTGGATTACCGATGTCGTAGAAGTGAATATTAATAACCTTGCGGCAGTTCCTTCCATTGTCTTTGGTTTACTCGGTGCAGCGATTTTTATTGGCTGGATGCATTTACCACTGTCAGCACCGTTGGTGGGTGGTCTGGTATTAAGTTTGATGACACTACCGACTGTGATTATTACTACGCGTGCATCACTTAAAGCCGTACCGCCATCCATTCGTCAGGCAGCATTAGGCTTAGGTGCATCACGCTTGCAAACCGTATTTCACCATGTTTTACCGCTTGCACTACCAGGTATTTTGACGGGGGCGATTATTGGTGTGGCACAAGCACTGGGTGAAACGGCCCCGCTATTATTGATCGGGATGAGTGCTTTTGTCGCAAGTGTACCGGCTTCACCATTTGATCAATCCACAGCATTGCCGGTGCAAATTTTCCTGTGGCAAGGCAATGAGCTACGTAACTTCTTCGAAGGACGTACTGCAGCAGCCATTATTGTACTTCTGGCCATGATGATCAGCCTGAACAGCTTAGCCATCTGGTTACGTAAGAAATTTGAAGTCCGTTGGTAAGGAAGAGCAGAATATGAATACAGCAAATCCAACTATAAATGCCTTAGAAAAGGATCCGTCTGTGAATCCACAACATACACAATTTACCCAAGATTCTGTGACCCAAAAGCCGGCGACTGCTTTTGTTACCCAGTTTGATACTCAGGCTGAAAACAAAGCACCGAAAAAGTCAGATCAGGTCAAAATCAGTACCTCAGATGTACATGTTTACTATGGTGAAACAGAAGCAATTAAAGGTATTGATCTGAACATCTATGAAAATGAAGTGATTGCTTTTATCGGTCCTTCAGGTTGTGGTAAGTCAACATTCCTGCGTACTTTAAACCGGATGAATGACACGATTGATCGCTGTCGTGTAACCGGTAAGGTGTTGCTGGATCATCAGGATATTTATGACACGAATCTGGATGTGGTATTGCTGCGTGCGCAGGTGGGGATGGTGTTCCAGAAGCCAAACCCTTTTCCAAAATCGATTTTTGACAATGTCGCTTATGGGCCAAAATTGCATGGTCTGGCACGGGATAAATATGATCTGGAAGAAATTGTAGAAAACAGTTTGCGTAAGGCAGGGCTGTGGGATGAAGTCAAAGACCGTTTAAATCAGCCGGGTACGGGGCTGTCGGGTGGTCAGCAGCAGCGTTTATGTATTGCACGGACGATTGCCGTTTCTCCTGAAGTGATTCTGATGGATGAACCTTGTTCAGCACTCGATCCGATTGCAACAGCCAAAGTTGAAGAACTGATCTCCGAGCTTTCAACCCAATACACCATTGCTATTGTGACTCACTCCATGCAGCAGGCAGCGCGAGTCTCTGATCGGACTGCTTATTTCCATTTAGGTGATCTGATCGAAGTCAACTCGACCGAGAAAGTCTTTACCCAGCCAGATCATCAGCTCACTGAGGCCTATATTACAGGGCGTTTTGGTTAAGAAGTTTTATCTCAAGAAAGAAGGGCTAAAAAGCTCTTTTTTTTATATCCAAAAGTAACCAAAGAATAGAAGATATATCAATTGAATCAGTGAAATGTGGAAAAATAAACCGAATCCTATTGTGCCCTAAATTCTTATAGAATATGCCGTCTTTGACATGGCAGAGCTGTCAAAAGATAGATGTTAAGAAAAGGTTGCATCCGCTATGAAAACACTCAAAAAGATGTCAGTTTTTCTGATGCTGCTGATTGCATTAAGTTTAAGCATGGGTGGTCTGTGGCATCAATTACAAGGCGGCAGCATGTTTTATACACTGATTGGATTGCTGTATGGACTCAGTTTGAATTTCTATTTTAAAAAGCAGGAAAAAGCCTTATATGCGAATTCTGCTGTATTGCTGGGTGTTATTCTCTGGGCAGGTTATCAGCATGGCATCAATTTTCTATAGTGCGAATTATTTTTGCCTTACTAAGACCATATGGATACTGCTCCGTTTCAGCAATTAAACAACAATATTCTATTGAAAAAAATTCATTTGACCTTATCTTAAAATAAAACCTATATAAATAATTGAGACCCGATTTTTATGTTATTTCATACCCCCAAATTACCCGCTGAAATCCGTATTAGTCATTTGAATGCGCGCATTAATGAGCAACGAAAAAAAATAGCGCAAACAACTTCATCTAAACTGGAACTTTTGCAATTGAGCCAACAATTGTCAAAAGAAGCGCGTGCGCGTAAGAAAACTAACCAGAAAATCTATGTACTTGATTTTAAAGGTGATATGGCTGCGTCTGCAGTAGAAAGCCTGCGCGAAGAAATTACCTTAATTCTATCTACAGCCAAAGCTGGCCGTGACCGTATCATTGTACGTTTAGAAAGTCCGGGTGGTATGGTACATGGTTATGGTCTTGCAGCTGCGCAGCTGGTGCGCTTACGTGAAGCGGGTTTTCATGTGACCATCTGTGTCGATAAAGTGGCAGCCAGTGGCGGTTATATGATGGCGTGTATTGCAAATGAAGTGATTTCTGCGCCGTTTGCGATTGTGGGTTCAATTGGGGTAGTGGCACAGGTGCCGAACTTTAACCGTCTGCTGAAAGAAAACAAGATCGATTTTGAACTTTATACTGCGGGTCAATACAAACGTACGGTGACCATGTTTGGTGAAAATACCGAAGAGGGCAAAGCCAAGTTTGAAGAAGAATTGCAACAGACACATGCCTTGTTTAAACACTTCGTGGAAAAATATCGTCCACAGTTAAATGTTGAAAAAGTGGCAACGGGTGAACACTGGTATGGTCAGGATGCCCTAGACCTGAATCTGGTAGATAAATTGCAAACTTCCGATGAATATCTGCTAGGCCTATTACCACAACATGATGTGTATTTAATCCAGACCCGTAAAAAACCAACGCTGGGCGAAAAACTAGGTTTGCAAGCAGCACAAATTGCAGATTCTTTTATCCCAGCGGTGATGAATAAAGTGCTAGATACGCTAACCAAAGCCAATTCAAATCTGGTTCAGATGCGCGATCCTAAACTTTAATTCATTATTCAGTTATGAATCTAAGAGCTCACTTCGGTGGGCTTTTTTATGATCTAAAATCAAACAATTGTGCTATAAATAACTGACTTATAGTGGTTTCTTATTTATATGCTCACGTTTCTTTTACTATTCGGCTTCTTCAGTATCATTTTTATTCCGATGCTATGTATGTTCTATTCTGAAGCGAAATTAACCACTGACGAATCGAAGAAGATTTTATTTTGGCTCAGCTTTCTTCCGGGCACTTCAATCATTTTACTTTACGCATTTTTAAAGCCAGATGCTCCACCAGTTAGTCCTTCGAAGGACTGTGGCGTGATTCAATTTTACCAATTCAATGCTCGTCGTGGTGGTTACTTTGAGCGTGTCAGCATCCGCTTTGATGGTGCTCAATATAATCGCCATCTATTTTTTGATAAGCATCTAAAGAAAATTCCTCAAGGTCAAAAAGCCTGCTTTGAATATTTAGATAAGTTCAAATATCCGCATTTGGCAGAATCTAAGCTGGTTAAATGGATTGAACCTTCATAAATATCAGCCATGGTTACTGCTCATCAGCTAAAATGAAGCATATTTCCATTAAGAGCAGAAAGATGACCGTGGCTGAAGCATTTTTAGCAATCCAAAATTGTTATTTTAACTATGAATTTGAGGAACTGAATTTAGCGGATGACTTCCCAGAAGAGTTGCCTGTTTCTCTACGTGGAATTATGTACAGACATGAGATTCAATATCCCGATGCCACCTATTATATTTATTACAGCGAGATATTGACGGGTAATGAATTGCAAAAAATGAAAGATGATTGGCAGCGATATTGCCCACTTCCATAATTTAAAATAAGAAAATATAAAATCTAAGTCTTTAATTCCAGCAAATAAAAAAGCTCACTTTAGTGGGCTTTTTTATTTGCTGGAATTAACATCAATCCACCAGTAAACATCGCCCCAACTGTCGCTAATAATATATCTTTATGGGCATCCCACATATCACCTTGCTGGCCGTTATAACTTTCCGCCTGTTCAGGTGATAAGCCAATGGCGATCAGCCATTCAATCCATTCATAAATCAGACTGGTTGCCATCACAAATTGAATGACTAAAAGAAAAATGGTGAATGGTTTTTGCTGGGGTAACCAGACCTGAAACAGTCGATAAAAAACAGGATAGAGCAACAGGCCAAAAACCAGATGCACAAAACGGTCAAACATGTTGCGAGACCAGCCTATGAGAGCATTTAGGTCAAAGCCAAACAGTGTCTGAATCCAGTCATTATAAGGCACATAAGAATATAGATAATGTGCTGCAACGATATGGATGAATAAAAACAGAATATACAGATTAAAACTAAGAAAACTGAGTCCGATTTTATACAGGCAGAAAATCAGCATACCGATCATAAATAGGGTACCGGTCTGATGCAGTAAATAGGATTGCATTTCCAGAGGCTGAATGCTGGCAACAATGATCGCAGCCACCAAAACCCCCAGGCTGATCAAATGTTTGCCGCTCAATCGATGATCTATCATCTTGTTATCTGTCGTTTTGTTTTGAAGTTGAAAATAATTATAAATAAAAAAAGCGAAGCCGGAGCCTCGCTTTTGGTCTTAATTATCTAAATTAGATTTTAGAAATTAAGTCTTTAATTTGTTTTGCCTGGTCAGCAGCATTACCTGTATAAGTTGCAGGGGTCATTTCAGCCAGACGCGCACGGTCTGCAGCAGGAACTGCTTCAAGCTCATTACCATTCACGAAGCTCACCATCATGTCACGAGTCATCGCTTGACCACGAGTCAGTGCTTTCAGTTTTTCGTATGGTTTTTCAACGTTATAACGACGCATTACTGTTTGGATTGGTTCAGCCAGAACTTCTTGTGCGTGGTCAAGATCTTCAAGAATACGAGCAGCATTCAGTTCAAGTTTACCGATACCTTTTAAGCATGCCTCAAACGCGATCAAGCTTTGTGCAAAACCAACACCCATGTTACGAAGCACAGTAGAGTCAGTCAGGTCACGCTGCCAGCGAGATACAGGCAGTTTTTCGCCCAGGTGAGCCAATACGGCATTTGCAATACCCAGGTTACCTTCAGAGTTTTCAAAGTCGATTGGGTTCACTTTATGCGGCATGGTAGAAGAACCCACTTCGCCTTCTTTCAGTTTTTGTTTGAAGAAGCCGAGAGAGATATAACCCCAAACGTCACGGTTAAAGTCGATCAGGATGGTATTGAAACGACGCAGTGCATCAAACAGTTCCGCCATATAGTCGTGCGGTTCGATCTGAGTGGTGTACGGGTTGAAAGTTAGACCTAAAGATTCCACGAAAGCTTGTGAGTGAGCAGGCCAGTTGATTTCTGGGTAAGCAGAGTAGTGTGCATTGTAGTTACCTACAGCACCGTTGATTTTGCCCAGCAATTCAACATTTTTGAACTGTTTGATTTGACGAGCCAGACGGTAAGCCACGTTCGCCATTTCTTTACCCAAAGTGGTTGGGCTGGCAGTTTGACCGTGAGTACGAGACAGCATTGGCTGTTCAGCGTGAGTCTCAGCCAAAGCCACGATTGAATCGATAATTTGTTGCATAGACGCGATTAAAACATCACGGCCATTTTTCAGCATTAAAGCATGAGACAGGTTATTGATGTCTTCAGAGGTACATGCAAAGTGAATGAATTCACCCGCATTTTTCAGCTCTTCAATCCCTGCAATTTTTTCTTTCAGGAAATACTCAACCGCTTTCACGTCATGGTTTGTAGTACGTTCGATCTCTTTAATGCGGTTGGCATCTTCTTCAGAGAAGTTTGCAACAATCGCATCAAGTGCAGCATTGGTTTCAGATGAGAAAGCTGGCACTTCAGTGATTTCAGGACGGTTGGCAAGCGCTTGTAACCAACGCACTTCAACAGTCACACGAGCATGGATCAGACCAAACTCAGAAAGAAAAGGGCGCAGCGCATCACATTTGCTAGCGTAGCGTCCATCTAATGGAGAAAGTGCAGTTAAAGCGTTCATATCGATTCCCTAAATTTTGGAATTAAACGAAAAACGGTGCGCGTACAACAACATGGTTTAGATCACCTGAAACTGTAAGCGCGCGAGATTTTGGATATCCTGTAGCAGCTTGCGCTTGCCAAAAATCATGCCCCATGAACTGCCACCAAGCTGACGCCATAAGTGCGCCATCTGCAGTCCAGTAAATAGTGAAGCACGGATGCGGTTGGTATGACCGGAATCTTTAAAGGCTTCAGCATTGCCACGCACCATGATCCGCGGATTGATCTGTCCGGCGGTATCGACATAGGTCTGAGCGAGGTTGGCAATGATGCTGGGATGCATGTAATTGTTATCGAAGAAGGAGAGCTGTCTGAGGATTTTTTGCTGGGATTGTTCGATGATTTCAACAAACTTGGGATTACTATAGACCTTCTTTTCTAACTGAAGAAGTGCCATGGCATAGGACATTGGAAGTTTGGTCGATGAAAGTTTTGGAAGTCTGGATTTTGGGGACGTATTAAAAGGTTGGGTAATGCTGCTTTCCAGGGTTTTTAAACCGAGGGAAATATCGGCCAGCTGATTAAAGAAGTCTAAGGTCTGGGCATTTAACTTGCCACTTGGACGGATATTTAAACTGGCTTTAATCAACTGCTCAAAATAGAAATTACCGCTTTCACCAATGCTTTGCTGTCCCGTCAATGCAGTCATATGCGTCAGCTGGGTGGCCTGAAAAACCCCTGCCAGCGCCAATGCACGATTTTGACGAACATTCAACGTTGTGGCTTGTTGAAACGGTAACTCCGTCATGCCGAAATCATCCTTTAATAAAATCAGGTTTAGGCGCATTGGTATGATGAATCACGCCACCACCTAAACAAACTTCACCTGAGTAGAATACAATGCTTTGACCCGGGGTCACAGCACGTTGCGACTCATCAAATTCAACACGAACACCATTTGGTGTTTCTGGATCCTTGAAAATAGTACACGCTTGGTCAGGCTGACGGTAGCGGGTTTTTGCCGTACAGCGGAAACCTGATTCAGGAATATCCTGTTCACCGGCTACCCAGTCAATCGCTTCAGACCACAATATGGTACTTTGCATCAGTGGATGTTCATGACCTTGACCGACCACCAGACGGTTACCTTCGATATCTTTATGCAGTACAAACCAGGCACCTTCTTCCGCGCCTTTCATACCGCCAATACCGATCCCGCCGCGTTGACCGAGCGTATAGTACATTAAGCCGTGATGATCACCAACCTCTTTGCCATCTTCCAGCACGATTTTTCCAGGTTGAGCCGGTAAATATTGCTTCAAGAAGTCATTGAAGCGACGTTCCCCAATAAAACAGATACCCGTAGAATCTTTTTTCTTGGCTGTTGCCAGACCTAATTCTTCTGCAATTTTACGTACTTGTGGTTTTTCAATTTCACCGACAGGGAACAGGGTCTTATTAATTTCACGACCATGAACCGCATGCAGGAAGTAAGTCTGGTCTTTATTATTGTCATAACCACGCAGTAATTGAGCATATAGCTCACCACGTGAATTGGTCATGGTCTCGCCGCGACGACAGTAGTGACCGGTGGCAATAAAGTCGGCGCCGAGATTGATCGCATGATCCAGGAAGGCACGGAATTTAATTTCTTTATTACACAAAATATCCGGGTTTGGCGTACGGCCAGCAGCATATTCAGCCAGGAAATGCTCGAACACGCGATCCCAGTATTCCATCGCGAAGTTGGCGGTATGCAGTTTGATCCCGATCTTGTCGCAAACGGCTTGTGCATCGGCAAGATCTTCCATTGCCGTACAGTATTCTGTGCCGTCATCTTCTTCCCAGTTTTTCATAAAAAGACCTTCAACCTGATAACCCTGTTGAAGGAGGAGAGCTGCAGACACAGATGAATCTACACCACCAGACATACCGACGATGACACGTTGTTGCATAGGATTAGGCATCCAAATTTGAAATTAAGGGAGAATTTTGGTGCTCGTAAATGAGCGATAAAGGATAGTGTTTGCCAGCTTGGGCATCCTGCACGGTTTTAATCACCAATGGGCTGCGAGCACGTGCGGTTTCAACCAGTTCATCCAGCGTCATCCAGACTGCACCCACAATACCGGTATCCAGTTCAGCATTTTCATCATGGCTGATGGCTTCTGCTCTCAAACAGAAACGGAAATAGGTACGATCCGGGAACATCGGTGGGGTATAGGTATAGATGCCGATCAGATCAGTGACATTAACCTGATAGCCGGTTTCTTCCATGGTTTCACGAATAGCTGCTTCGACAATGGTTTCACCTGCCTCCACATGGCCTGCTGGCTGATTGAATACGGTATGGGTGACACCTTCAGTATGTTCTTCAACGAACAGGAATTTTCCATTTTTTTCGACGACAGTTGCAACAGTGACGTGAGCAGTCCAAGCGGTCATAAAGGAGCACCATGGAATAAAAACTGTATTCTACAAAATTTAGGCGGCGGTGGCTATGTCGATACTCGGGATTTTAATTTAGATGATTAACAAGAAAGGTATTTGGCGAAAAAGAAAGCGTAGAATATAATGAGTACATAAAATACTAAAACAGTAATATTTGCATTCTACGCTTTAATATAAGAATTTGATTTAAAATAAAATTTAATAAAAATTAGCAGTATTTTATAACAATTAAAATAAATAACAGGCTTTATAGGACAGGATTCCAATGAAATTCAGAACAGACATTAATGGCCTCAGAGCAATTGCCGTGATTGCAGTCATGCTATTTCATTTTAATGCGGCCTGGATACCTGGCGGTTTTGTTGGAGTAGATGTCTTCTTTGTGATTTCAGGCTTTTTAATGACTGGAATCATATTTAAAGATTTAGAACATGAAAAATTTTCTATTCTGAAATTTTATGTGGCTCGTGCGAATCGGATTATTCCGGCTTTGGCCGCGCTGTGTCTGGTATTAATGATTTTTGGCTGGTTTTATCTGACACCTTTTGATTACAAGTTATTGGGTAAGCATGCAGCGAGTAGCATGACTTTTTTATCCAATATCAGTTACTGGAAGGAATCCGGTTATTTTGAGGCAGGCACTCACGAAAAGTGGTTATTACATACCTGGTCACTTTCCGTCGAATGGCAATTCTATATGATTTATCCGCTCGTTCTCATTGCCATGCGCAAGTTCATGTCCATCCAGACCATGAAATTTATGCTGCTGGCAGGAACAATTTTAGGATTCATCCTATCAATAATCGCTACCTATAAATGGCCAAACCCGGCTTATTTCCTGTTACCTACCAGAGCCTGGGAAATGATGATCGGGGGAATTGCTTATCTTTACCCTTTGACCTTGCAGGAAAATAAGAAAAGGTTGCTGGAAGGAACGGGATTGGCACTTATACTGGGGTCTTATTTCTTCATTTCAGCAGAAGATTTGTGGCCTGGCTATCTGGCAGTTTTTCCTGTTATCGGCACTTTTCTGATGATTCAGTCACATCGAAATGACAGCGTTATTACCAATAATATTGTGTTTCAAAAATTAGGGACCTGGTCTTATTCTATTTACCTCTGGCACTGGCCTTTGGTGGTTCTGATCTATATCTACTCATTGCCTGAATATTATGTGTATGCCGGAATAGTACTTTCTATAGTGTTAGGTTTTCTGAGCTATAAGTATATTGAGCAGATTAAATTACCTTCATATCATCAATGGAAAGATATTTATCGTATAAAACCACTTTATTTTTCTCTAGTGCTCATGAGCTTAGGCGTTACTCTAAATATATTTAATGGTTTTAATACAGATCTGCGCCAAGGTGCAGCCTCAGAACAGGCAAAATTCTTAGATTATTATAATGAAAAATTCAAAAATTTAAGGGAGGCGTACTGGCTGAAATGTGATACTTACGTGAGCCTGACTGAGCATAATAGTTATGATCCTGATCCGGTCTGTATCACGAAACAAAAGGAAGGCGGGGTGTTCTTATGGGGAGATTCTCATGCTGAAGCACTTTCTTTAGGGCTGAGGACATTACTGAAATCCAATGATATCCCTTTTTATCAGAAAACCTCTTCCATTTGCAGGGCATCGCTGACCGAGATTAACTATCATAAAGGGGCTTATAAAGAAGCCTGTGATTATTCCAATAAACTGGCACTAAAGAGCATCGCAGAACTTAAGCCCAAAATTGTGGTCATCACCCAAGCCTTGAAGCACGACGAAACCAATTGGGAAAACATCGGGAAAAGTTTACTTCAGCTTGGCGTATCCAATATCGTCATTGTGGGGCCAATTTCGCAATGGAAACCTTCACTTCCTAAAGTGATGGTGAAACCGAAAAACTGGAATAGTACTGAAGATTTTATATTTGATGCCGGACTGGATTTAAGAGCAGTTCAGGTAGACGAGAAAATGAAAAAATTACAATATCCTCAGGGGATTACTTATATATCCCTCATTGATCATTTATGTAAAAAAGATGATGTTCAGCAGCAATACAAATGTCGGATTCGTGCAGCTCAAGGAGAAGACCTGCTTCAGGTGGATTATGGACACCTAAGTGAATCAGGCTCTCTATTTGTGGGGAATACCATACTGTCAAAATATTTATTAAATTTATATTCTCAGAGTGTGACTACAAATCAATAAGTTTATTTCCTGAGATTGATCAGCCACCTGTTGAGGTGGCTTTTACGTATATAAGTTTAATTAAAATCATTCATATTGAATACTTCAGTGATCCCGCAATCACGCACAAACTGTTCATCGTGTGAAACTAAAATCACAGCGCCTGTATAAGATCGAATTGCACTTGCCAACAAAGCTTTAGACTCAATATCCAGATGATTTTCTGGCTCATCCAATAATAAAAGTTCGGGTTGAGGAGAGACCTGGCTAAGACCTAATAACGCCACTTTCAGCTTTTCACCACCACTTAACTGAGACAAAGGATAAGTACCTTTATCACCACGAATTCTGAGTTGGCCCAACAGATTACGCCATTCCACTTCCGGAATATCAGGATTCATCTGCCTTAAATTTTCAATCGCACTTAGTGCCTCATTGAGAAAACTAAAATTTTGATCCAGATAAAAACAGCTTCGTGCCAGAAAGATTTGATCTAGAGGTTGCTGCTTTTGTTGGGCGACCAGTTTC
Organism: Acinetobacter sp. YH12137; assembly: GCF_013418535.1. Taxonomy (NCBI): domain Bacteria; kingdom Pseudomonadati; phylum Pseudomonadota; class Gammaproteobacteria; order Moraxellales; family Moraxellaceae; genus Acinetobacter; species Acinetobacter sp. YH12137. The sequence goes on from NZ_VPBW01000008.1 coordinate 120,298, forward strand.
AGCAAAGTGGATTTACCAATTCCGTTTCGGCCTATAATATGGATCTTTTCAGCTGCACTTAAAGCAAGATTCACAGGCTGTGGAGTACCAAAAGGAAGCTTTAACTCTTTAACCCGCAGAATTTCACCAGACTGTGGTTTAAGGTCTGGAAATTGAAATAGCTGAGGTTTTATCTTTTCGAGTTGCTGCTTTTGAAATTTTAACTCAGATTGTTCATTGGAAATTTGCCGTTGGTGCTGTGCCTGAACTTTACCTATACTTTGACCAGCCTGTTCTTTTTTAAAGTCTAAAAGCACTTTGGCTTGGGAATTCGAATCACGTAATTTGTTTCCGGCACGTTCCCGCTTTTGTGCTTTCATTAAAACGTCATGCTGCTTGTGCTTCATCTGTTTAATATCACGCTGACTCTGCTGAATTGACTGTTCGAGTGAAGTGACATTTTTCTGATACTGTTCAAAAAACTCCGCATAGTTTCCTGTAGAGTGCTGTAATCCATGCTCATTTAAATAATAAATATGATCAACCTGATCTAGCAAAGTCCGGTCATGACTAATGATCAATGCACCAGCAGGATGTAAGTTTAAATGCTCTATTAACCATGTCCGTGCTTCACGATCCAGATGGTTGCTTGGCTCATCCAGCAATAAATAATATTCAGGCTTTAAGAACAAGCTACATAAAGCAAGTTTGGTCTTTTGGCCCTCACTCAAATATTGCACAGGAAAGTCCAGATCGGTGGGTAATTGTGCTGAGCTCAACAGTTGCTGCCATTCATGCGGCAAGTGCCAACTATCCTCAAGTAGCTCATAATCCTCGAAACTGGCTGTACCATGTTCAACATTTTTAAAAGCACGATGTAATTGACTTACTTCGAGTGCTTCAGCAATTGTGGCTGCCTTTAACCGATGCAATTGTGGTAGATAGGCATGATGCATTTGCCAGGAAACTTGGCCTGAGCAATGTGGAGAAGAATGCTGAGCCTGATACAAAAGCTGCATGAGCAAAGACTTACCTTGTCCATTACGGCCAATTAAAGCGCTGACCTGAGCTTTAGGAAGGGTAAAATTTAAATTCTGAAATATGACTTTGGAAGGGAATTCTAAAGTCAGACTGGATATTACACATGCCTGCTGAGTCATAAATAACCTCATAAATACAGGATGCACAAAATAAACAAGGGATTTTTTTCTAGAAGAAAGATCAAGCCAGACAATCTATTTTGCACATCAATCTAAAAATAATCGTTGATGAGAAAAATAGACTTACTTCATTGGCGTGACTCACTTATAAGAGAAGGGGAATTTGGACCTTATTTTAATACAAATAAGCTTGCTTAAAAATAGATCAGATTAGGATCTTTTATCCAATATGTTGATGCTGATTTAAGTAAATTTCAGGTTTTTAAAAATATGAGATGATTGACTTGAAGTTGAACGAGTAAGTTTCATTTACACTATGCGGCTAAAGTCTCTCTATTTTGCTTTTAAAGGATTTTTTTATGTCTGAACTCAAGCTCTACATTACTTTATTGGGCGGCAAGCATGAAAAAGCCAATGTAGAAGTACATGATGTAGTTCCGGTCATTAGTTCAGATATTAAGACAGCTTTTCCATATCTGAAGGAACAATGGTTTGGTGTGCAAAAAGGCCTGCATGTCGATGGTTGGATGACGATCAATGGTGTTAGCTATCAGGATCTGAATTATCAGGTTCAGGTGACGGACACACGTGTAAAACAGGATTTAAAATTATTCCTGATCAATCTAGGTGCTTATGTGCCAGATCAGTTTGGTGAAATCCATAAATATCTGGTAGTTGCTGCTAAAAATAAAACTGAAGCTAAAGCGCAAGGCAAGCTGGCCATTGAAAAGACCTGGTTTAAACCTCATACCGATGCCGTGATTGATGTAGATGATTGCTTAGAACTGAACAAGATTGACCAGAAATTTGTGCGTCTGGTAGAGGGAGACTTTGAAGCCAATAGTTTTAAGAATGATTATGTGGTTATTCCTTGATTTAAATAAGGCTACATAAAGTAGCCTTAGTTTGTCGATTTATTTGTAGTTACCTGAGACTTTTACATAGTTTTGTGCTGAATAAGGCAAGAAAGCTATTTCCTTTTCAGTCAGTGGACGCGCTTTTTTGACTGGACTGCCTACATACAAGTACCCACTTTCTAACACCTTATTCGGTGGTACCAGTGAACCTGCTCCAATCATCACATCATCTTCAACGATTACATCATCGAGAATAATTGTACCGATACCCACTAAAACACGATTACCAATGGTACAGCCATGTAATTTTACATGATGACCAATTGTTACATCTTCACCAATAATCAGTGGTGAACCTTCAGGTTTATCCGCCTTTTTATGACTCACATGCAACATAGAATGATCCTGTACATTCGAGTTCTTGCCAATACGAATATGATTCACATCACCACGAATTACGGCAAAAGGCCACACAGATACATTTTCGCCTAAAACGACATCACCTACGACCACCGCCATCGGATCGATATAACAAGAGTCAGCGACTTGCGGGCGAGTATCCAGATAAGGGCGAATGTTTTGGCTCATGTCAGTATCATCCTGAAAGTTTATAAGCATTATAATAGGACTTACGCATTGACGGATTCAAAAAAGTATTAAAATACTTTATAAAGTATCTGTGATCAGACGAATTAAACATGCTTCTACAGCAACTTGTACATTACCCATTTATATGGGCTTTCTC